>DAOMPZ010000029.1:14623-15996 GCA_035445045.1 Crocinitomicaceae bacterium
ACGGCGGTTCGTGTTTCCCGAAAGACGTGCAAGCATTGGTAAAAAGCGGAAAAGAAGTTGGTTTCGACTTTGAAATTTTGGAGGCTGTCATGAAAATCAACGAAAGCCAAAAAACGGTTTTGATGCCGAAAATAAAAAATTATTTCCGAGGAAATTTGACAGGTAAACACTTCGCTATTTGGGGCTTGGCGTTCAAACCAAACACGGACGATATTCGTGAAGCTCCAGCGTTGTATATGATTGATGCTTTGTTGCAAGAGGGCGCAACCGTTACGGCTTACGACCCCGAAGCAATGGAAAACGTTAAAGCAATTTATGGCGATAAAATTCAATTTGTTGAAAACGAATACCAAGCCTTGGAAAATGCCGATGCGCTCGTTATTTGCACCGAATGGAGTATTTTCAGAAATCCTGATTTTACAAAAGTTGGTGCAACACTAAAAGATAAAGTTATCTTTGACGGACGAAATTTGTTTGAAACAGAACAAATGAACGAAAAAGGATTTTATTACGAGTCTATCGGACGAAAAACAGTAGAATGAGTGCAAGAAAACGAATTTTAATTACAGGAGCAGCAGGATTTTTAGGTTCGCATTTGTGTGACCGTTTTGTGAAAGAAGGGTATCACGTTATAGCGATGGACAACTTGATTACAGGGCGTTTAAAGAACATTGAACATTTGTTTAAATTGGAAAATTTTGAGTTTTACAACCACGATGTTTCCAAATTTATTCACGTTCCAGGCGAGTTGGATTACATTCTACATTTCGCATCGCCTGCAAGCCCGATTGATTATTTGAAAATTCCCATTCAAACGCTAAAAGTTGGTTCGTTGGGCATACATAATTGCTTAGGTTTGGCACGTGTGAAAAAAGCACGTGTTCTAATCGCTTCGACTTCCGAAGTTTACGGCGATCCAATGGTTCACCCGCAAACGGAAGAGTATTGGGGAAATGTTAATCCTGTTGGGCCTCGTGGCGTTTATGATGAGGCCAAACGTTTTCAAGAGGCAATGACCATGGCATATCATACGTTTCACGGCGTAGAAACCCGCATTATCCGAATTTTCAACACGTATGGGCCACGAATGCGCTTGAATGACGGTCGTGTTTTGCCTGCATTTATCGGTCAGGCGTTGCGTGGCGAAGATTTAACCGTGTTCGGTGATGGCTCGCAAACACGCTCATTTTGCTATGTCGATGATTTGGTAGAAGGAATTTACCGTTTATTGATGAGCGATTATGCGTATCCTGTCAATATTGGTAATCCCGATGAAATTACGATTGGTGAATTTGCGGAAGAAATCATCAAATTGACAGGCACAACTCAAAAAGTTATTTACAAAGATTTGCCAACAGACGACCCAAAACAAC
>DAOMPZ010000029.1:16026-21001 GCA_035445045.1 Crocinitomicaceae bacterium
AACGTCGTCCAGATATTACAAAAGCGAAAGAAATTTTGGGCTGGACACCGAAAGTTTCTCGTTCCGAAGGATTAAAAATCACGTATGATTACTTCAAAAGCCTTTCAGAAGAAGAGTTGCGAGAAGTTGACCATTATAATTTTGATAAGTATATTCATTGAAAAACAAAACACATGAGTAATTATTTCGCACACGAAACCGCAATAGTTGATGCAGGTTGCACCATCGGCGAGGGAACAAAAATATGGCATTTTTCACATATCATGCCGAATTGCACAATTGGCAAAGGTTGTAATATCGGACAAAACGTTGTTGTTTCGCCCGATGTTATTTTGGGCAACAATGTGAAAATCCAAAACAACGTATCAATTTATACAGGCGTTATCTGTGAAGATGATGTTTTCCTTGGGCCGTCTATGGTTTTTACAAATGTAATTAACCCAAGAAGTGCCGTAAACCGCAAAGCAGAATATGCCAAAACCGTTGTCAAAAAAGGTGCATCTATTGGTGCAAATGCAACGATTGTTTGTGGTCATGACATTGGCGAATTTGCGTTTATCGGCGCAGGCGCAGTCGTAACCAAAACCGTTCCTGCGTATGCTTTGGTTGTCGGAAATCCTGCACGCCAAATGGGTTGGATGAGCGAACAAGGATACAAACTCGAATTTGACACCAACGGTATCGCAGTTTGTCAAGGAAACGGCGACAAGTATCAGTTGAAAAATGGGGTTGTTGTGAAGTTGTAAAAATATAACTACCTTTGAAAGTTCTTAATAAAACAAAACGTGAGTAAGCAAAAAAATTCAAAATCGACCAAAAAAACAAACGGAAACAATCCGAATTTTAAAGGCATAAAAACCTTGTTTTGGATTTTCGGTTTAATGCCGATGTTTTTGATTATTTGTTTGTTACTAATGCAATCGGAGGACGATTTGCCGTCTTTGGAAATGTTGGAAAATCCGCCCGAATTGCAAGCATCAATCGTTCTTGCCGATGACGGAAAAACGGAATTGGGCAGGTATTGGCTCGTCAACCGAACAGCCGTAAAATACAAGCAAATTTCGCCGTTTGTCATTTCTGCGCTAATTGCAACTGAAGATGAACGTTTTTTAGAACATTCAGGCGTTGACTTCAAGGCGTTGGGGCGAGCAGTTGTGAAAATGGGTAGCGCAGGTGGTGGTTCAACGATTTCACAACAGTTAGCAAAATTACTTTATACACTTCAACAACGTGAAAAAGAGGAAGAACAAAAATCAAAAGGTATTCACATTCCAGTCCCAGGGAAACTAAACCGATTAATGGGTCGTGTCAATGAAAAAGCACAGGAAAATATCATTGCAACACGCTTGGAAGAACGTTACACAAAAGAGGAAATTATCACGATGTACCTCAACCAATTCGACTTTTTATACAATGCTGTTGGTGTGGAAAATGCGTCAAAAGTCTATTTTAACAAGTCTGCCGTTGACCTCAAAATGGAAGAGGCAGCGATGCTTGTCGGCATGTGTAAAAACCCAAGTTTGTACAATCCATATCTTTTTGTCAAGAAAAATTACCGTCGAATTTTAGCCAACCAAGCAAAGGTTTCAATGGATAAAATAAGCGATGAAGAAGTTTTTAAAGCACGAGAAAAAGACAGCTTGAGAGCCGTTTCACGCAGAAATCAAGTGTTGTACCAATGGTTGCGCAACAGCAAAAAAGAAAATGACGGTCTGACGGTAAACATTACACAACAACAATACGATTCGCTTATCAAAATTCCACTTGTCACAGATTATCACAGCGTTGATTTTAAAGACGGAATTGCGCCTTATTTTAGAGAAGCTGTTCGCTCGGAAGTTACACAACTACTCGCCCAAAAAGACGAGAAAGGAAATTTACTATACAAGAAAAAAGACGGAAAACCGTGGAATATTTACAATGACGGATTGCGCATCTACACAACTGTTAATCCCGATTTACAACAATACGCCGAGGCTGCCGTAGAACGTCACTTGCGTGAAAATCTACAACCTGCGTTTGACAAAAACAACAAAACAACAAAAATTTACCCTTTTGCCAACGATATTAAAAAAGAACAGATAGACAAAATCATGAACGCCTCTATGAAAGTTAGTGACCGTTGGCGCAACTTAAAATTAGCGGGACTTTCCGATAGTGAAATTCTAAAAACATTCCACGAACCAACCGAAATGAGCGTTTTCTCTTGGCGTGGAAACATTGATACAACCATGACACCTTACGATTCTATTCGTTATTACAAAGCATTTTTACGTGCAGGATTGATGAGTATCGAACCAGGGACAGGCTTTGTAAAAGCGTGGGTTGGCGGTTATAACATGGAGCATTTTGCCTTTGATCATGTGCGCTTAGGTAAAAGACAAGTCGGCTCAACAATTAAGCCGTTTATTTACGCATCAGCAATGACAATGGGCGTTGTTACACCGTGTACAACCTTTCCAAATATTCAACATTGTGTCGATAAATTCGATTACAAAGGTCGCCCCGACGGGCAGTGGTGTCCTCGAAATTCAGACGGAAAATTAGACGGAAGACCAATATCTGTTCGTAGAGCGTTGCAAAATTCAATGAACAACATTACGGTTGCTATCATGCAATCAATGGGGGCAGTTGCAGGACCACCGACAGCGGATAAAATTTTGCAAGCAATGGGCATTCACCTCAAGCCTGCCGATGTTGTTCCTGCGATGTGTTTGGGAACAATGGATTTGTCGCTGTATGAATTGGTGGCGGCACAAGCTACATTTGTCAATAACGGTCTATATATTGAGCCAACCACGATTTTACGGATTGAAGACCGAAACGGAAATGTTATTTACAATGCACAACCTAAAGTCAACGAGGCATTGAATGAAAATGTCGCTTATGCTACGTTAAGCATGATGCAATCTGTTGTCAATGGCGGAACAGCAGGAAGTTTGCGTGGAACATACCACAGTTGGGGTGGAATTAAATACCCAACCGCAGGAAAAACAGGAACGACACAAGACAACTCGGACGGTTGGTTTATGGGCTTGACACCGAATTTAGTAACAGGTGTTTGGGTTGGTGGCGAAGAGCGTGCGATGCGTTTCCGAAGCATGGCTTGGGGACAAGGTGGAAGAATGGCATTGCCAATTTACGGCTATTATATGCAAAAGGCGTATGCAAACCCTGCGTTGAAATTAACCGAAGGCGATTTCATCAAACCCGAAGGTTATGACGGTAGCGAATTTAACTGTACACCTGGAATAGACGACACAAATAAGGACGGTGAAACAACTGAAAATCCTGTGATATAAAGACGTTAGGATTTTATGACATTAGGACGTTATGACAAGTTCAGAGTGAAGAATGTAGAGTTAAGATACGTGACGGAATTAAAACGGATTCAGTTTCCCCCGTTCACTTCGTGGCTGCCTTTGGCGGTAAGGGGGAGGACTTACGAAATTAAAGTTATTATACAAATTTAGAACTTTAAGATAAATTAAACTCCGCAAACTTTGCGACTTCTTTGCGAACTTTGCGGTTAAAAACAAGATAAGACATGAATAAAGTAGTAAAAAACGTTGAAGAGGCATTAAACGGAATTAAAGATGGCGATACCTTAATGGTCGGAGGTTTCGGTCTTTGTGGTATTCCAGAAAATTCAATTGCACAATTAGTAAAAATGAACGTGAAAAATTTGACGTGTATTTCCAACAATGCAGGCGTTGACGATTTTGGTTTGGGTTTGTTGTTACAGAAAAAACAAATCAAAACTATGATTAGTTCGTATGTTGGCGAAAATGCAGAGTTTGAACGTCAAATGTTAAGCGGCGAATTGGAAGTTATCTTAACACCACAAGGAACGTTAGCAGAAAAATGTCGAGCAGGTGGCGCAGGTATTCCTGCATTCTTCACACCAACAGGCTACGGAACAGAAGTTGCCGAAGGAAAAGAAGTACGTATCTACAACGGAAAACCACACATTTTGGAGGAAGCATTAACCGCAGATTTTGCGATTGTCAAAGCGTGGAAAGGTGACACCGAGGGAAATTTAGTTTACAGAGCAACAGCACGTAACTTCAACCCAATGATGGCAATGGCAGGAAAAATCACGATTGCCGAAGTGGAAGAACTTGTTCCTGCAGGCGCATTAGACCCCAATCAAATTCACACACCAGGGATTTTTGTACAACGAATTTTCCAAGGCGAGAAATATGAGAAGCGTATTGAACAACGTACAACGAGAAAAAGAGAAGAGAACGCCTAAAAATTCAACTTTTGACGTTATGTCAATAACGAAGTAGTACCGAAGGTAATTTTAAAATGCTCATTTACCAATCGTAAACTCCGCTTTTAAAAATTTGACAAGCCTTGATATTTGAACTTTTAACATTTTTATCTTTGCACCTTATTTCAAACAATGACAAAAACAAAATACACCGTTACCGCCGCTTTGCCCTATGCAAACGGGCCTTTACATTTGGGACACGTGGCGGGCGTTTACTTGCCTGCTGATATTTTTGTGCGTTTTTTGCGCATGAATAACGAAGATGTTGCTTTCATTTGTGGAAGTGACGAACACGGCGCAGCAATTACCTTACGTGCGAAAAAAGAAGGAATTACACCGCAAGAAATCGTTGATAAATACAACAAAATCATTGGCGATTCGTTCAAAAAATTCGATATTAGTTTTGATATTTATCACCGTACGTCATCGGAGTTACACCATAAAACAGCACAAGATTTTTTCTTAAAATTGGAACAAAACGGCAAGTTCACCAAAGAAACAACCGAGCAATTTTATGACGAAGAATTTCAGCAATTTTTAGCAGATAGATACGTTTCGGGCGAATGTCCAAAGTGTCACAATGCAGGTGCTTACGGCGACCAATGCGAAAAATGTGGTTCGGATTTAAGTCCAACAGAATTGATAAATCCTGTTTCGACCTTGAGCGGAAAAACACCTGTTTTGAAAGAAACTTCCCAT
>DAOMPZ010000030.1:0-20990 GCA_035445045.1 Crocinitomicaceae bacterium
GTTACCCGTATACTACCTTTCCAGGGTAGCTCCTTCAACCACTCGGACACCTCTCCAAGGTTTGCGACTGCAAAAGTAGTGATTTAAAATCATTACACAGTCATCTCGCCACAAATATTCTGTTGCATAAATTGTTCGACCGATTTTTTGGTTTCAAAACGTGCCAAGGCAAACATCATTTTGGTAACTGCTGCTTCGGTCGTCAAGTCGTAACCACTGATGACACCTGATCGCTGAAAAATACCGCTCGTTTCGTATTTCCCAAGTTCCACACTTCCCGACGAACATTGCGTAATGTTAATGACAACACCGCCTTTGTCGGTAAAATCTTTTAAAAATTGCGAAAATGAAGCATCTGATGGGCCATTTCCACTGCCGAACGTTTCCAAAACTATTCCTTTTACTTCGGGATAATTGAACATATTTTTGTACAAGTTGAAATTGATACCAGGGAAAATTTTCAACAACGCCACACGGTTGTCCACATCGGTATAAAATTGCAAATCTGTTTTGGGTTTTTGTGGAATGTTTTGATAATCTATCGTCACGCCTGCCACAACTAATTCGGGTAAATTAGGCGATTTGAAAGCCTCAAAATAATGCGCCGAAACTTTACTCGTCCGATTTCCACGGTAGAGTGAATATTCAAAATAAATGGCAACTTCTTGAATTTTGGAACTTCCGTCAGTATTTTTTGCTGCGGCAACTTCAATCGACGTTATCAAATTTTCTTTGGCATCGGTGCGAATAACACCAATCGGCAATTGCGAACCTGTAAAAATCACAGGTTTGGTAATTCCTTGCAACATAAAACTCAACGCTGATGCGGAATAAGCCATGGTATCTGTGCCATGCAAAATCACAAATCCGTCGTATAAATCATAATTGTCAATGACCGTTTGCGCCATGCGTTTCCAATCATCGGGTAACACTTCGGACGAATCCAAAGGCATTTCAAACGCTTGTACCGCCAAATCGACATTCATCAGTTGCAATTCGGGAATGTGTTCCAATAAATGTTCAAAATCAAATGCTCCTAACGAGCCTGTTTTGGGGTCGTTAATCATGCCAATTGTTCCGCCTGTGTAAATGAGTAAAACGTTTGATTTCATCGCTAAAAGTTAAATAAATTTTGGGCATTTTGAGTGGTTAAATCTCGAACTTCTTCCACGGATTTTTGCAAAATGGTCGCTAAATTATCCGCAATTAATGGAATGTAACTGCTTTCGTTGCGTTTGCCTCGTTTGGGCGTTGGCGCAAGATACGGCGAATCTGTTTCTAACAACAAACGCTCGGTCGGAATAGCAGGAATAACGTTTGGCAAATCCGATTTTTTGAACGTCGAAACACCACCAATTCCGAAGTACATATTTTTGTACGTATTGATTTTCTCCACATCGTCTAACGTTCCTGTAAAACAATGAAAAACACCTTTTAAACTGTCGTCCCAAACTTCGTCTAATACTTCGTAAATTTCTGTAAATGAATCACGTGCATGAATGACAAACGGAATACCAAACGCTTTCGACCACGCAATTTGTGTTTTGAAAGCATCTTTTTGTTCGTTCAAAAATGTTTTATCCCAATACAAGTCGATGCCAATTTCGCCAATAGCGAGAAATTTGCGTTTTTGCAATTCTTGATAAAGCGTGTCAAGTACAGTTTTGTAATTTTCGTCCACCGAACAAGGGTGCAAACCGAGCATCGCATGGCAGTTTTTGGGAAATTGCTGTTCCAATTCGTACATTCCTGCGAGTGATTCCAAATCAATATTGGGCAACAATAATTTTTGAACGTTTGCATCAAGCGCACGTTGAATCATCTCGGTTCTGTCAGCGTCAAATTCCGCAGAATAAAGGTGTGTATGTGTATCAACAAAATAGCTCATTCCTTAAATCCGCAAGCGGCTTTTTTCTTCAACATTTCTTCGCCACTCATCATTTCATAAGCCTCACAAATACTATCTTTTTGTGCTTGTAACGCTTTTGCTTCGCTTAATTCTGCTTGACTAAGTTCGCCCGAAATTCCTTTTTGGCTTAATTCGTTAAACGCCTTACTAACGGTGATACATTCACAAAATTGCTTGTCTTTAGGCGTGCAAGAAACGAGCGCAAAAAAGCTAACGATGTAAAGTGCTTTTTTCATGGTGTTGATTTTTTTGTCAAAAGTAGTTAATTTCCGCAGACGGCACATATTTTTTTACTTAGATATTACGACGTTATGATGTTAGGTCGTTATGACGGTTGTGAGGTCTTAAAGTCATAATGTCCAAGAATAAACTATCTTTGTTCAAAATCAACATGGCAGGCATTTACATTCATATCCCGTTTTGCAAACAAAAGTGTTCGTATTGTGCGTTTCATTTCAGTACGAATTTGAGTTATACGGAACGTATGATAAAGGCTTTGTGTCAAGAAATAACGTTGCGAAAACACGAGCTTGACAACCAAGAAATCAAAACAATTTATTTCGGAGGAGGAACGCCCAGCATTTTGAGCGAACAGCAATTACAAGTAATTTTTGATACGTTACGCCATTCATTTGATTTAAGCAATGTGGCGGAAATTACCTTAGAAGCAAATCCCGATGATATTACAGAAGAAAAAGTTTTACTCTGGAAAGCATTGGTAATTAATCGGTTAAGTATCGGTATTCAATCTTTTGATAGCGTTGATTTGCAATGGATGAACCGTGCGCATACGGCAGAACAGAGTTTGAATAGTATTAAAATTGCACAAAATTCGGGTATTCCAAACATCACAATCGACCTCATGTATGGTTTGCCAGAGTTATCTTTAGAAAAGTGGAAATCAACAATTCAGCAGGTTTTAGCTTTGAATGTCCCACACATTTCGGCTTATTGTTTGACTGTGGAAGAACGCACCGCATTGTATCAAAAAGTAAAACAACAAACACTCCTTCCGTCCGACCAAGATTTGCAAAATGAGCAGTTTGATTTACTCGTACAAACATTGACCGACAATGGATTTTTGCATTATGAAATTTCCAATTTTGGTAAACCCGATTTTATCGCCGTTCACAACACGAACTATTGGAATGGAAATCACTATTTAGGCATTGGGCCTTCTGCACATTCTTTTGACGGAGCGTGTCGCAAGTGGAATATTTCTAACAATCACACATACATGAAAGCGTTGGAAAACAATGAATTACCCTACGAGATTGAAACCTTAACACCCAAAAATAAATTCAACGAATTATTGCTCACAGGCTTGCGTACCGTATGGGGCGTTTCGCTCCAACAACTCGAAGAAATCATGCCATTGACTGCTGAATTTCGACAAAAAGTAAAACATTACACCGCTGAAAAACTCATGTTTGAGCAACAAAATCACTTAATTCTAACACAACAAGGCAAGCATCTTGCAGACACAATTGCCGAAGATTTGTTTGAAGTTTAGTAAATCACTTTTTCAATCGCAATTTTCGCATCGCCCTCTTCGACCAAATCCGCAGGTGTTGCGCTGTCAGTCAAGGTTTTAAATTCGATATTCGTTGCCAAAACTTCCGTTGCAATGTACGCCTTATTTACTTCGATTGCTTGTTTAATAACTTCCGAAGTATCTACTGCAAGATTGATTTTGTCGGTAACTTCCAAGCCCGAATCTTTGCGTAAATTTTGAACACGATTCACTAATTCACGTGCAATTCCCTCGCTTTTAAGTTCTTCTGTCAAGGTGATGTCTAAAGCGACTGTTAAACCATTTTCTGATGCAACTAACCAACCTGGAATGTCTTGTGCAACAATTTCAAAATCAGCTAAATCAAGCGTAATTGTTTCGTTTTCAACAACACCAGACCAACCGTTATTGGCTTCAACTTTAGCGATGTCGTCTTGTGTGAATTGCGCTACTACAGCCGAAATTGCTTTCATCAATTTACCGTATTTTGGACCAATCGTTTTGAAGTTTGGTTTGATAGATTTTACCAACATTCCGTTACCTTCTTCCAAAAGTTCTAACTCTTTAACGTTCACTTCGGAAAGGATTAAATCCGCTACGTGTTTGATGTTTGTGGAAAACTGCTTGCTCAATGTCGGTATCATGATTTTTTGCAACGGTTGACGTACTTTCAAACGCTCTTTTTTGCGCAAACCAAGCACCAACGACGATACATTTTGTGCAATTTCCATTTGTGTTTCTAATTCTTTATTGACAATAGCTGTATTAACTTTCGGGAAATCAGCTAAATGCACCGAACTCACAGCATGACGTTTGGTAACGGAATTTAAGTCGTTAAACAACTGTTCCATAAAAAACGGCGCAATCGGCGAACCTAAAATCGCAACGGTTTCTAAGCACGTATAAAGCGTTTGGTATGCCGACAATTTATCTTGTGAATCTTCGGATTTCCAAAAACGTCTGCGACACAAACGCACGTACCAATTCGATAGTTGGTCGTTGACAAAATCTTGAATCAAACGCCCTGCTTTGGTCGGTTCGTAACTTGCGAAAGCATCATCAACTTGTTCGGTTAATGTGTTTAATTTTGACAAAATCCAACGGTCGATTTCAGGTCTGTTTTGCAAAGCAATTTCCGTTTCAGAATAATCAAAACCGTCAATGTTTGCATACAACGAGAAGAACGAATACGTGTTGTAAAGCGTTCCGAAAAACTTGCGCTGAACTTCTGCAATTCCGTCTAACTCAAATTTTAAGTTATCCCAAGGCTGTGCGTTTGTAACCATATACCAACGTGTCGCATCGGGTCCGTATTTTTCTAAAGTCGTGAATGGGTCGATTGCATTTCCAAGGCGTTTGGACATTTTTTGTCCGTTTTTGTCTAACACCAAACCGTTGGAAACCACATTTTTATAGGCAACAGAATCAAAAACCATTGTTCCGATAGCGTGCAAAGTATAAAACCAACCACGTGTTTGGTCAACACCTTCGGCAATGAAATCCGCAGGAAAGCCTTTGTTTCCGTCCACCATTTCTTTGTTTTCAAACGGATAATGCCATTGTGCATACGGCATCGCACCGCTGTCAAACCATACATCAATTAAGTCGCTTTCACGCTTCATCGGTTTTCCCGACGGCGAAACCAACGTAATTTTATCCATGTGATTTTTATGTAAATCTACTTTGTTGTAATTTTCTTTTGACATATCGCCAGCGACGAAATCAGCCAAAGGATTTTTGGACATGACACCTGCCGAAACTGCTTTTTCACACTCGTTTTTCAATTCTTCAACAGACGAAATCATGATTTGTTCCGTTCCGTCTTCGGAAGTCCAAATCGGAATGGGAATACCCCAATAACGCGAGCGTGACAAGTTCCAATCGTTGACATTTTCCAACCATTTTCCGAAACGCCCCGAACCTGTTGCTTCGGGTTTCCAATTAATCGTATTATTCAATTCCAACATACGCTCACGCACACGTTGCGCTCGGATAAACCACGAATCTAACGGATAATATAAAACAGGCTTGTCTGTACGCCAACAATGTGGGTAGCTGTGTTCGTATTTTTCTACTTTAAACGCTCGGTTTTCAGTTTTTAACTTAATGGAAATCAGTACATCAGCGGATTTTTCAGGAGCTTCGCCCTCATTGTAATATTCATTTTTAACGTACATACCTGCAAATTCGCCCATTTCGGGACGGAATTTACCTTGTAAATCAACCAATGGAACAGCTTTTCCTGTTTCGTCCAACACCAACATCGCAGGAATGCCTGCTTCTGCTGCTACTTTCGCATCGTCCGAACCAAAAGTCGGAGCAATGTGTACGATTCCTGTTCCGTCTTCGGTTGTAACAAAATCACCCGAAATCACTTGAAAAGCTTTGTCTGCATTTTCATACGGCAGAGCGTAAGGCAAAAGTTGTTCGTATTTGATACCAACAAGGTCAGAGCCTTTGCATTCGGCAATAATGAAATAAGGAATGACTTTGTCACCTGTGTTATAATTTGTTAAATCATTCTCGTTTTCAACAACTTGAAATCCTTTTGAAAATTGATAATTGACTAAGTTTTTAGCCAAAATCACATGAACGGACTCAAACGTATAAGGATTAAATGTTTTAACCAACACATAATCAATGTTTTTACCAACTGCTAACGCTGTATTAGAGGATAGCGTCCAAGGTGTTGTTGTCCACGCCAAAAAGTACGTATTTTCGGCAAGTGCTTGTTTGTCAAAAGGAGAAATAGTGCCATTTTGAACCTTAAATTGCGCTACGATAGTCGTGTCTTTCACATCACGGTAACAACCTGGCTGGTTTAATTCGTGCGAAGAAAGTCCTGTTCCTGCTTTAGGCGAATACGGTTGAATGGTGTAGCCTTTGTACATCATGTCTTTGTTGTACAACTGAGCCAACAACCACCAAACGGATTCCATGTATTTGGATTCGTAGGTAATATACGGATTTTCCATATCGACCCAATAGCCCATGTCTTTGGTCAATTTGTTCCAAATATCAGTGTAGCGCATGACTGCCTCACGACATTTTTGGTTGTATTCGTCCACCGAAATCGTTTTCCCGATGTCTTCTTTGGTAATTCCCAATTCTTTTTCAACACCCAATTCGACAGGTAAACCGTGTGTGTCCCAACCTGCTTTGCGTTTTACTTGAAAGCCTTTCAGCGTTTTGTAACGGCAAAAAATATCTTTAATCGAGCGTGCCATAACGTGGTGAATGCCTGGCAATCCATTTGCAGACGGTGGTCCTTCAAAAAACACGAATGGTGGATTTCCCTCTCTGGTTTCAATGGATTTTTGAAAAATATTTTCTGTATCCCATTTTTCCATGACTGTTTTCGCCACATTTGGAAGGTTTAATCCTTTATACTCTTGATATTTTGTACTCATTTTTTGCTGTATTTTTACCTATGACACTTTCAATTCGTGCAAAAGTAGGGAATTTCTGTTTTATGTGGAAGATTTGCCCTGAAAGAAAATAAAAAACCCAAGTTTAATTTTAAAATCAAACTTGGGTTTTTAAGACTTTAGGACGTTGAAATATTACGATGTTATGACTGTCATAACGTCGTAATGTCCTAAAATCGTAACGTCAAAATTTACAAATTATAAGCGTTCGCCTCAATTAACGATTGTGCAATTTGCTGACGTAATTCTTTCGGGTTGATTGTTTCTGTTTTTGTGAAACGCTTAATTCCCATGTTCATCATACGTGACTCATCGCCGTCTGCGTACGAATTTATCGCATCTTTAGCTGCTTTCGCAATTCTGTCGCCTGCATCATAAATATACGTTTTTGCAATCGCAATTTGAATTTTGGCAGCATCTTCACCTTTTGTATTGATGATTTTTTGTACACGTAACAATAACGATTCCGCCAAATAGGTGTACATCGCCATATCTGCAATATTCATTACGACTTCTTCTTCTTTTGCCATGGTTTGCATCAACTTTTGAACAGCTGAACCTGCCACCATTAAAATAGCTTTTTTGAAGTTTTCAACCGCAACAAATTCTTGTGCTAAAATTCCTTCGGGAACTTCAGGTGTTTCTGGAATAGACATTAATTCGTTGGCAACTTTCATCGCTGGCCCCATTAAATCTAACTCGCCTTTCATACCACGTTTTAAAATCATCGTCACAGCTAACAAACGGTTGATTTCGTTCGTTCCTTCAAAAATTCGGTTGATACGAGAATCACGATACGCTCTTTCCACCGAAGATTCAGCCGAATAGCCCATTCCGCCAAATACTTGAACAGCTTCATCCACAACGTAATCCAACGTTTCTGAACCTGCCACTTTTAATAGTGCACATTCCGCTGCAAATTGCTCAATTCCTTTCAATGTCGCTTGACCGTGAGACATTCCATTATCTTTATAGGCTTGAATGGCATCGTCAATATTTTGTGACGCTCGGTATGTTGCAGTTTCCAAGGTATAAACCCGAATAGCTTGCTCGGCAATTTTATGACGAATAGCACCGTATTTTGAAATAGGGCGACCAAATTGTTCACGCTCATTCGCATATTGAATAGTTTCGCTAACAGCGGCTTTTGAACCTCCCAAAACACCACCAGCCAATTTAATACGACCGATATTTAAAATGTTAATAGCGATTTTAAAGCCGTTCCCACGCTCCGACAAAAGATTTTCCACAGGAACTTTCACATCGTTAAAGAAAACTTGACGTGTTGACGAACCTTTAATTCCCATTTTGTGTTCTTCGGGATTTAATGTAATTCCTTCGGTATCAGCCTCAACCAAGAAAGCAGATAAATTTTCATCGTTATCAATTTTCGCAAAAACAGTTAAGAAATTGGCAAAACCTGCGTTAGTTATCCACATTTTTTGTCCATTGATAATGTAGTGTTTTCCGTCAGCAGAAAGTACCGCTTTCGTTTTACCTGAATTAGCATCAGAACCTGCTGATGGCTCTGTTAAACAATATGCTGCTTTCCACTCACCCGTTGCTAATTTAGGCGAATATTTTGCTTTTTGTTCTTCTGTTCCGTAGTACAAAAGTGGTAGCGAGCCAATCCCTGTGTGCGCACCGTAAGCTACTGAAAACGAATATCCTGCACCCAAACGTTCGGTTGCCAACATAGACGTTTTAAAGTCAACGCCCATACCGCCCAATTCTTCAGGAACAGACAAGCCTAACAAGCCCAATTCACCCACTTTATCAAGCAATGAGGGCATCAAGCCTTCTTCCATGCTGTCAATTCGGTCTAAATTGGGGTAAATTTCTTGTGCGATAAAATCATCACACATTTGAGCAATCATACGTTGCTCTTCCGTCCATTCTTCGGGCGTAAAAATGTCTTCGGGAGCTGTTTGTCTTATGATAAATTCTCCACCTTTAATTGCATTTGCCATACTTTCTATTTTTTATGTTTTTAAATTTATTTCAATTTGAGAGTTCTAAGATACAAACTTTTAAATTTACTATGCAAGCATACAATTTATTATAACATAAAATTAAGGAATGGGGTTGTTTTTTTATTGAAAAAGTGTTGATTTTAGTGATGGCATAGAATCTTTCATTTCAACTGGGGTACAATTTGCACCCACCCTTTAGCAAGTTCCGCATCACGAAGGCGCATACGTTTGATAGAAATAAAAAAGGAAACAATAAAATGGTTTTATACTTCAAAAAAAATGCTATCTTTGATGTATCTATGAAAAAGTTTTTAGCATATTTTAGATTTGAAATAAAAAAAGTTCTTTTTGTTTCTGCGCTACTTTGGACACTTATCTTTGTGGAGTTTTGGGTAACGGTTGATTTATGGACTGCTTTTCTATTCAGTACGGGTTTTATTTTGCTGATACTTCCTCTTTTTTTGTTTTTGTCGGCACGTGATAAATATAAGTTAAAGAATAGAGTGAAGTCTAAAGCATTGAAACCGTTATTGGAAGAGGGTTTTAGAATAATCGAACAACAAAATATGTCATTATTGACAGGCGAATACAGCGGTTTTCATTTTGATATTTATTTCAGTCCACTTGCTGACAATATTAGTACTTTTGGTTTAAGGGGTTACGGTGGATATGTTTTTATTGTTTATTTCGAGCCAATTCCCTACCGAAAAGAACTTCAATTATACGATAAATATTATGACCACCCATTCAAAACCTATACTTTGCATTGGAGTGAAAAATATGTGCGTATGGAATCACAAAACGGTTTGTTTCCGTCACATAAAAAAATCAAAAAACGAATGGATATGCTCGTTGCAGTTTTATCAAAAGAAGGAATAGTACCTCGCTCGAAAGGATTACAAGCATAAAACTAAATTCGTTTTCAGTCTTAACGTCATAAAATCAGAATGTCCTAACGTCGTCTTTTATCTTATATCTTTTGTCTTACAGTCTAATTTCCTTACTTTTGCGCTCGTAAGAATATTCATTATGGCGGTTTCAAGTTCAAAAAAAGGCGTTCAATTATTGGTTTCACATTTTGTTCAATTAGGAATTAAACATATTGTTTTTTCGCCTGGTTCTCGCAATGCACCACTTGTTATTGCGTTTAACAATCATACTTTTTTTTCGTCAATCGTTATTCCTGATGAGCGGAGTGCGGCGTTTTATGCGTTGGGAATGGCGCAACAATTAAACGAACCTGTGGCGTTGGTTTGTACGTCGGGTTCGGCTGTGTTGAATTATTATCCTGCTGTGGCAGAGGCTTTTTATCAAAATATTCCGTTGATTGTGCTTTCTGCCGACCGACCGTTGGACTGGATTGACCAAGGCGATGGACAGACAATACGACAAGAAAATGTCTTAAAAAATCATGTGCGTTATTATACCGCTTTGCGTGAAAATCACCATTCAAATAGCGATTTGTTATACAATTCACGTGAAATTGCAACTGCTTTTCATCACTGTAACGGCACGGTAAAAGGGCCTGTTCATATCAATTTTCCGTTTACAGAACCCTTGTATGGAAAAGAAGAATTTGATAACACATTGGAACAAATCAAACCTACACAAATTGCTGATAACAAGCAACTTATTCCAAATGAGGAATTAATTCGTTTGAAAGAAAGTTGGAAAAACACTGCTAAAATCATGGTTTTAGTTGGGCAACACCAACCTAATCCACAGTTATTGAATGCTCTCAAAGCCTTGAATAATCTGCCAAATGTGGCAATCGTTGCGGAAAATACGTCGAATATGATTGACCGTGATTTTGTGAATTGTATCGACCGAACGCTGAATGGAATTGCCGAAAACGAACAAGCGGATTTTGCGCCCGAATTGCTTATTACACTTGGCGGAGCGATTGTTTCAAAAAAAATCAAACAATATTTCAGAACCTTTAAACCAAAAGAACATTGGAAAATCGGGCATGAATTTCCATATATGGACACCTATCAATCGTTGACGAAAAGCATACAAATGAATGCGTCTGATTTTATCGAACTGTTGGGTAGTTTTCCGTCAAATTCCAACTCGAATTTTGGCAATAAATGGAAACAAAAAGATTTTATCCAAGAGGAAAAAGCACGAGAATATCTTTTTAATTTAGATACATTTTGCGATTTGAAGGTTTTTGATTTACTTTTGGATTGCGTTCCCGAAGACTCGCATTTGCATTTAGCGAACAGTTCGGTCGTGCGTTACAGCCAACTTTTTACGCCTATTCGCTCCATTAATTATTGGTGCAACCGAGGAACAAGTGGTATTGACGGCAGTATGAGTACGGCAGCAGGAGCGAGTTTGATTTCTAAAAACAAAGCGCACACCTTGATTATTGGCGATATGTCGTTTTTTTATGACTCCAATGCTTTTTGGCAACAACTCAAACTTTCCAATTTGCGTGTGTTCTTGATAAACAATGGCGGTGGCGATATTTTCAACATCATTCAAGGACCAAACACGACCACGGAATTAGATATAAATTTTGTCTATAAACACACATTTAATGCCGAGGGAATTTGTCAAGCGTACAATGTTCGTTATTTCAAGGCAACCACTTTGCAGGAAATTGAAAACCGTATGGCTGAATTTTACACCGAAACCGAGGACGGCGCATTTGTCATGGAAATTTTCACAAACGAAGTGAATAATAGTTCGGAACTTAAAAAGTTGATGATAGTATAGTCAATTACGAATTACGAACGAGACGGGACTAACGTTACCGTAAATTTTTGCTCGAAGACGTGACAGTCGCATTGATTTTTTCGACGGGACACAACCGACGAAGTTAGCGTAAAAAGAACAAAAACTTGCTATCGCTTCGAACAGTTTGTTCTTTTCGCTAACAAGGAAGAGTTGGGTGTCGAAAGAAATCACGGCGACTAGCTTTTTTTGGTTCTTTTTTTAAACAATGTAAAAAAAGAACACGGATTAAATATGTTTAACGAGTATCTTTTTATCTTTGCCTTATGATTGACTATTTTTCTATTTTAGGAACAACAGAAGGACTATTTTATTTGGTCGTTCTTACCTTGTTGGAAATCGTTTTAGGGATTGACAACATTATTTTTATTTCGATTATTTCGGATAAATTGCCGAAAGAAAAACAGCGAACAGCTCGAAATTTAGGCTTGGCAATGGCGTTAATTATCCGCTTGATATTGTTGTCGTTGGTTTCATTAATCATGCAGATGACCGAACCGATTTTTACATTTTTGGGTCGGGATTTTTCGGGGCAAAGTTTGGTCTTACTCCTCGGTGGACTTTTTCTGATTTACAAAAGCACCAAGGAAATGTCGGCGATTGTGAAAGGCGAGCATCACGAGAGTTCGGCAAAACAGTCGTCCAAAATGGGAAATGTAATTTTTCAAATCATTTTAATTGACATTGTTTTTAGTTTTGATTCGATTATTACTGCTATCGGAATGACGAACGAAATCGGTCACGGCGACCCTAAAAATCACCCGATGGTTATTATTGTGGGCGCAGTCATTATCTCAATGATTGTGATGATGTTATTTTCGGGTGTTATCGCTAAATTTATCAACGCACGACCAACAATCAAGATGTTGGCTTTGGCATTTTTAGTGACAATTGGTGTGATTTTAATTGCCGAATCGTTCGGGCAAGAAATCCCGAAAGGCTATATTTATTTTGCCATGTGTTACGCCCTAATTGTTGAGATGTTGAATATCCGTATGCGGAAGAATAAGGGTAGGGTAGAGGAGTGATATGTCCAACGAAGAATACATAGAATTTTCTCAAAACGATCTTGATGCCATGCGAGCAGGTATTACGGAGGAGTTGTTTGAAATCAAGCAATTTGCTGTTCAGCGAACGCCTGTGTTGAAGTTGTATCAGCGTAAAATGGAGCGTTTGGAAGTGTTGATTGAAATTCAAAACGACCTTTTTCCCGAAGATATTATTTCGTCCTTAGCGGAAGAAATAACATTGTTGCCGTATAATCAAGCGACAGTTTTGGAACTTTTTACGGCGTATTTTTCCAATAAAAACAAAGTGAAACAACGTATGTTTGGTTCGCAATCAGTTGTAGAAGTGTTGGAATTGTTGAAACAAATGTGTGTCGTCGAAAAAGAATTTGGACGTATTTTTGATTTTTTGGAAGTCGATGAAACGGTGTTAGTATCCAAAGAACCCGATGCGATGTTGGTGTTTGATTTGTTAAAAGAAACTGCCGAAAAAGGCATAAAAACGTTGGAAGATTACAAAATAAATGTCAACAATTTGCCAAATGCACTTTTAAACGAAATGAAAAGACTATCTTTGTTAGCAAAAAAATTCTGATGGAAGATTTTGATAAAAGTATGGAAAGTTTGCGTGAAAAGTTGAGCGAACAAAGTTGGCCAAATGTTTACTTTTTTAAGTTTATCGTTCCGTCAAGTAACGAACAAATCAGTAAAGTTTGCGCTTTGTTTGATGAAACGGCGGACATTAAAATCAAAGAATCGAGTAACGGGAAATTTACGAGCGTTAGTATTAAAACGGTTGCCGTTGATGTCGATGCAATTATTGACATTTACCGCCAAGCAAAAGATATAGAAGGAATAATTTCATTATAAAATATGGTTCAGTTACTATTAAATGTGGTGTATGTTGTACTGATGGTAATTTTGGCTATCGTACTGTATAAGATGCTTTTGAAACGCTTGAACAGAGGAAATATCGTTTCGGGTTCATTTTGCGAATTACAAGCAGTAACAACCAAACCAGCGTTTGGTGAGATTGATTTTTGCTTTACGTGCAAAGAAAATAAACACGTTGATTTTGAACTTGTTTCGTTGAATTTTGAACCAATTATCAGCGTTGTTTCCAAAGAATTTGACGCAGGGCAACACATTTTAAAGTTCGACTCGACCCAAATCGAAAATGGCGAATATTATTATCAATTACGAACGAGTAATCAACGAGTTTTTAAAAAAATTCTTATTGATAACTCTAAATTGAATAATTAATCGTAAACTTGTTAGCAAATTAAAATTAATATAAACAGTAAAAAATAAAAAGTATGGCACTAGAAATCACAGATGCAAATTTTGAAGAATTGGTTTTAAAATCAGATAAACCCGTAATGGTTGACTTTTGGGCAGAATGGTGTGGACCTTGTCGCATGATTGGACCTGTTGTCGAAGAAATGTCGAAAGAGTATGATGGAAAAGCCGTGATTGGAAAAGTCGATGTGGACAGCAATCCCGAATTATCTGCTAAGTTTGGCGTACGCAACATTCCGACAATCGTTTTCGTAAAAGGAGGCGAAATCGTTGATAAATCTGTTGGCGCAGTTCCAAAATCTCAATTAACAGAAAAGCTAAACGCAATTTTGTAATCACAGAATTTAACAAATGTAGGGTTCAGTCGTGACTGAACCCTATTTATTTTCCGTCATAATGTCTTAAAATCCTAATATCATAACGTCTAAAAAGGCAACCATTTCATCATACTGTCGTTTTCAAATAGAAACTTGTGGATAAAAAAGAAAAATTAGATAATATCATTCAAGGTTGTCTGCGTGAAGAACGGACAAGTCAAGAGGCATTATTTAAGTTTTTTTATTCCAAAATGTTGACAATTTGTCTGCGTTATACTTCTGATAGGGACACCGCTCAAGAGTTGTTGCAAGACGGATTTATTAAGGTCTTTGAAAAGTTAAGAGTGTACGAAAACACAGGTTCGTTTGAAGGTTGGGTAAAGCGAATTATCGTAAATACGTGTATTGATTATTACCGCAAGGCAAAACGCAATCCGTTGTTATACGATGATGATACCGCCTTTAAAGATGAAGATTTTGAATTGCAAAATATTGATAATGAAGATTTAAGTGAATTGAATACGTCTGTCATTATGGAAGAAATTGCAAATCTTAGTCCTGCGTACCGTACGGTTTTTAACTTATTTGTAATTGAAAACTATCCGCATAAAGAGATTGCAGAAATGCTCGGAATTACCGAGGGAACTTCTAAATCGAATTTAGCGAAAGCAAAAATGAACTTACAAAAAGCCTTACAAGGAAAATTGAAAAAAGAATATTAGATAGAAAATGAAATTTGAAGATTTAATCAAGCAAAAAGTAGCAAAACACGAAGAAGTGTACGACCCAAAAGCATGGGAAACACTTTCTTCTAAGTTGGACGCTACATCTGTCGTTACCAAATCAACGTCTTCTTTAAAATGGGTTATTTCTGCTGCAAGTGTGATTGCCGTTGCGCTTGTAAGTGTATTATTCTATTCCAAAGAACCTGCTAAAAAACACGTTGAAAAAGAGAATGTTGTTACCGCAGATAAAAATACGCCAAAAACAGAGCAAGAAACAACCACAAAAGCAGAAGAAAAAGCAACAACTGAAAATTCAGTAGAAACAAAAATAACGATACAATCACCTAATTCGCCAACGGCAAATAACGTTAAAATTAAAACGGTTTATCAACCAACAGTTAAATCGTCTGATGCTGAAAAACACGATATTTCGCTTATTGAATCTACATTCGAGCATTCTAAAGAACCAGCTATTAAGCCTGTCGTTGCTTTAAATTGGGACACTAAAATTTGTCAAAACACAAATAAAATATTAGGAAATCCAACTGCTACTACTCTTTTAATCGTTGGAAAAACAAAAACTTATCGTCTTGAAAAAGGACAAACTATCCATGCAGACGATATGTTGGCAGGTACGTATGAAGTACGCTTGCCTAATTTTGAGAAAGTGCATACCTTAGAAATCGTTGGCATTGATGCGATTGATTTCATTGAAGATGCTATTGTTTATGACAAAGGATTGCCGACTATTCCTGTGCGAGCAACAAACGCTAATTTGTCTGCGCTTACATGGAAATTCAATGAAAAATCAATTAGCGACAAAAAAGAAGTAATGATACCTGCGTTTAACAAAGGTATATCCAAAGTTGAATTAGAAGGAATGCAAAACGGTTGTGCCGTGAAAGCGAGCTACAACGTGACAGTTAAAGAAGATTACAATTTGCTAGCTGTAAACGGTTTCAACATCGACAGCCGTGACGAGCGTAACAAAACGTTTTTGCCGTATGCTTTGTACGAACGTAACGATGCGTTTGATATGCAAATCATCGACCCAAAAACTGGTGAAGTAATTTTCAAAACCAATTCTATTGAAAATCCGTGGAACGGAATAGACAGCCGAACAGGCGAATTAGTTCCTGCCAATACACGCTATATTTGGACAGTTAAATTAGCTAAAACTGCCAATTTTGAACCGAAAGGTGTGTATCAAGGTGTGATTGTTCGTGTGACTTACTAAGTTAATACCACGAAGTAGCAACGCAGTTAGTTCAGGGTGTTGAGTGAAGTTCGTGACGGAATTTTAATTTGATTGAGAATGCTGTGTCACATTAATTTTCTTAGCTGAATACATCTCTGAAACAATCTTCGATTAGTTCATAATCAGTTCACCCTGTCTAAAAAAATACGCCTAATCAATAAACATTATTCCTCTTTCTTCTTAAATATTGACCCGATTTCTTTTCCAAGTTTTTGAGCAACTTCAATTGTTTTGGTAATTGGTTCAGAAGAAATATCGTTATAACCTTCGTCGGTTAATTCGTCGATATGGCGTGAATAAATAACTATTAAATTGTTGTTTGGTAAGTATTTAGCCATTTTACTTGGTAGATTTTCAAAAATACTTGTGTAAGACGTTGCACCTCTTCGTGCTGTTACCAAAATGAATAAATCATCTTTGTGAATATCTTTTGAAAGTACCAAAATATCTTCCCATTCATCAAATTTTATGAATGAAAATACCGCCGAATATTTTTTATCAGCGATTGTTTTTTCAATTGCTTTTCCTGTTGCTTCTGTGCCGTAAAAAACCATTGGAATACTCAATTCTTGTGCAAGTGTTGTCATTTTTTCGAGCCAAAGTCCAAATCCTTTTTCAAATTCAGCCAATGGTGGCACAATCATCACAATTCGTTTTTGTGTTGCAAGAGGTTTGATCAGATTACAAACGAATGCCGTTTTGTAGGTACTACTAAGTATGCCGTCTATTTTTTCACCCGTTAATTTATCCAAGAAATTAGAAACATGAGGCCAACCAAGTATAATAACGTCAGCGACAATTTCCCTCGAAACACGTGCGATTCCGCTCGCAATATTATGGTCAATCGTGGTTAAAACTTTGGTTTTTGTGTCAGTTGCTGATGCTTCCTTGATGTTTTCTTCCAACTTGCTTTTTGCACGAACAATGTTAAGTTCCGCATCGCTGTTATTGGAAACAACCGTCAACACCGAAATCGGGTTGTTTGATTTTTTGTTGCGGATTAACGTTGCAAAATTTAAAATACGTTTCACCTTTGACACATTGTCTATTGGAATTAAAATCTGTTCGGCGTTTGCCCATGATGTTTCGGGAATTTCAGCCGATTCTTTTTCGGATTCTATCAGAATTTTTTTAGCTGCTTTTTCTGTTGCAAATGACGCTACAATACACGTAATCAAAATTAAAATAATTGTTCCGTTCAGGATGTTTTCATCTAACAAACGTATTGGATTTCCGCTTGTGTCCGTTCCTGTAATCGTGTTGTAACCAACCAAAATAATCGCCAATGTTGCCGCTGCGTGTGCGCTACTCAATCCGAAAATTAATTGACGTTGTGCGCCTGTGTATTTGAAAACTAACTGCGTAAACCACGCTGCCAACCATTTGCCAAAAATTGCTACAAGTGTTAATGTTCCTGCGACAATCCAAGCGTTCCAGCCACTCATAATCACACGTACATCGACAATCATTCCGACACTAATTAAGAAAAATGGAATAAATAAAGCATTCCCCATAAATTCAATGCGGTTCATTAATGCGGACGAATGCGGTATGAGTTTGTTTAACGCTAAACCTGCTACGAATGCACCGATAATTGGTTCTACTCCAGCAACTTCCGCTAAGAATCCTGCGAAAAACACGACCGACAAAACGAAAATATAGTGCGAGTGTTTCTCACTTTCCAACTTTCTGAAAAACCACTTCGCAATGCGTGGAATAATAAGAAACATAATCGCTGAAAAAATCGCTAAGGAAACTATCAATTTTATCCAAAAAGCAGAATTTAAACTGCCATGTGCATTGCCGATAATCACAGCGAGAATAATCAAAACGGCCGTATCTGTCAGAATTGTTCCTCCAACTGTAACTGCAACTGCTTGATTTTTAGAGACTCCCAATTTACTAACAATCGGATAGGCAACCAACGTGTGCGTGGCAAACATACTTGCTGTCAGAAAACTCGTGTTAAAATCATAACCCAAAAAATAATGAACAAATGGAAAACCAAAGGCTAAAGGAATAGCAAAGGTGAGAAATCCAAAGACAAAACTTTTATTTTTATTCGCCTTAAATTCGTTCAAGTCAAGTTCCAAACCTGCAATAAACATAATGTAAAGCAAACCAATGAGCGAAAATAGGTCAACAGCCGAATTTTTTTCAATGACATTAAAACCGTGTGGACCAATAGCAATACCTGCGATAATTAAACCGATAATCCCTGGAATGTTTAATTTTTTTAAAATAATCGGCGACAAAAGAATGATTAATAAAATTAAAGAAAACATCAAAATGTTGTCTTGTAGCGGTAATTGAAAAGCCTCGGCAAAATGCTGAAAAAATTCGATCATAATCTGTTTTGTTTTTGTAGTTGAAATTTAAAAATCGTGTAAAAATACGCTTTTTAGATGAGAAAAACAAACAACTTTGTTGAACTTACGCTGTCTTTTGTCTAAGTTCTTCTGTCTATTAGTCTGAAAAAAACTATCTTTGCATTATGGCATTAAAACAACATCTTACCCAAAAACTAGAGCAGCGTCTTAGTCCGCAGCAAATTCAATTGATGAAATTATTGCAAATTCCAACCATGGAATTAGACCAACGTATTAAACAAGAAATTGAAGAAAACCCTGCGTTAGAAGAAGGTCATGACGAAGTAGAGGACAATTACGAAGACAAACTTTCGGAAGATACCGACGACCGAAATGAAGAAAATGAACGTGAAGATTTTGACTTGTCCGAATACATGGACGACGATACGCCCGACTACAAAACGCAGGTAAACAATTACAGCAAAGACGACGAAGAGCGTGTTATTCCGTATAGTGGCGAGCAAACATTTCAAGATAGATTGTTAGACCAATTATATATGCTGAATTTGGACGATACACAATTTGTTATCGCCAATACGATTATCGGAAATTTAGACGAATCGGGTTATCTCAACCGTGAAGTGGAGGCGATTGTTGACGACCTTGCCTTTACGATGAATATTATCGTTACAGATGATGAAGTCGAAAAAGTGTTGTTATTGGTACAAGAATTAGACCCAGCAGGAATTGGTGCAAGAGATTTGAAAGAATGTTTGTTGTTGCAAATCAACCGCAAACAAGATGGCGATATTACACGCTTTACGGCGAAAAAAATATTAGAAGATTATTTTGAGGAGTTTACACGCAAACACTACGACAAAATTCAAAAGAAATTAGAAATCGAAGACGAAGATTTAAAAGATGCCATTGACGAAATTATTAAGTTAAACCCCAAACCAGGTGGCTCAGACAAATCAAGCTCCAAGTCGATGATACAAATTATTCCCGATTTTTATGTGACGGAATTTGAAGGAAAACTCGAAATAACACTCAACGGCAGAAATGCACCCGAACTACGTGTCAGTAAAGATTACGAAATCATGTTACGCAACTATGCCGAAGGTGCAAAAACGTCCAAATCAGACAAAGAGGCGGTTCAGTTTGTGAAACAGAAATTGGACGGCGCAAAATGGTTTATTGATGCCATACGCCAACGCCAACACACGCTCCTTTCTACGATGCGTGCTATTGTGGAATACCAACATGAGTTCTTTCTAACAGGCGATGAGGTTAATTTGCGCCCAATGATTTTGAAAGACATTTCCAACATTGTTGGCTTGGACATTTCAACAATTTCGCGCGTTGCCAACAGCAAATATGTACAAACCAATTCGGGTGTTTACCAACTAAAATATTTCTTTTCAGAATCTTTGTCAACCGATTCGGGCGAAGAAGTTTCGACACGTGAAGTAAAAAAGATTTTAACCGAAGCAGTCGAGGCAGAAGACAAGCGCAAACCACTTGCTGATGAGCGTTTGGCAGAAATTTTAAACGCTAAAGGATACAACATTGCACGCCGAACCATTGCCAAATACCGTGAGCAACTCAATATTCCCGTGGCACGCTTGCGCAAAGAACTTTAATTAAAAGCAATGTCTTACACCACAACGTCGTCTTATGTCTTCGGTCTTTTATCTTATGTCTTAATATCGTAAAATCATAATGTCCTAATGTCCAACAAAATCTACCAACTCATATCATGGATTTTCACACCGCTTTTTATGCCGGTATTTACGTTATATGTGTTATTTCAGTTAGAGGCATCAAGCAAAAATGCGCTTGACATGAAAAATAATTTGTTTCTTCTGCCAGCTTCGATGAAATGGATTATTTTGTCTGTTTTTTTCATTTTGACGTTCCTTGCGCCGAGTTTGTCGTTACTGATTATGCAACGCAAAAAAATAATTGCTTCGATTGAATTAAACGAACGTGAAGAACGCTCTTTTCCGATTCTACTCACGGGATTTTACACGTTGCTGTTGACATTTTTCGTTTTTAATCAGTTGCCTACGCAGTATTTTTCAACGATTTTTCACACCATCGGAATTTTAGGAATTGTAAGTGCTGTTGTCGCTTACATTATCACACTTTACGTCAAAATGAGTATTCATGCATTTGGCGCAAGTTTGGCAACAGGCACACTCATTTATTACTACGACCGTTTTTTTGTTCCCGATATACGACCGTTAATCGCCTTTATCATTTTAGGTGGAATAATCATGACGGCACGCCTGCAATTAGGCAAACATACAGTCGGTCAATTAGTTGGCGGTTACACACTTGGATTAATTTTAGCGTTGAGTATTTTTCCGATTGTAAATTATTTAATCTAACTTTGCGCTCGAAAAATTAAATTTTACAAATGAAAAAGACAGCATTATTGTTCGTGGCTATCGTTGGTTTGGCTGCGTGTGGACTTTTTAAGAAAGGCGAAGGTTCAAAAGGAATCA
>DAOMPZ010000031.1:0-15336 GCA_035445045.1 Crocinitomicaceae bacterium
GTGATGTTTCTCTATTGGCTTTAGCCGAAAAATCAAAAAAGCAATGAAAACTATCTAAAAAGTGTAATTTCAGTCGAAAAAGTTACTTTTTATAAAACCTACCCCTCCACAATTCTAATTTCTTCTTCTGTTAAACCATACAATTCATACACCATTGTATCTATTTCGGTGTCTGTTTTGTCAATTTCTGTTTTAATGCGCACGGCTTTTTGCTTTTCTGTTTCAAAGAAATCCAGCCATTCTGATTTTTGTGCCAGCGACAGCACTATTTTTTTCTTTGCCAACTCCTTTGAAAATGCCGTAAAATCCAACAAATACCAATTTTGCAACGCTTTGCTTGGTTCGCTTACGCCCAACTCACTGCCCAACAACGCCAAAAATTTACCCGATAATGTTTGTAATTCCGCATTGAGCGATAGCATTTTTTCAGCAAGTGAAATGAAAGGTTGTTGATTTACATCAGAAATAAAAGGAACTTTTTCACTAATTGGATTGTAAAAGTGCATTGTTCTAACTGCTAAAGCAAAAACAAAATGATACACATACCAATTAATCAATTTTGAATTTAAAATACACCAAGTATATTTGTTTGAAATTTCAAAACCAGATTTCAAAACTAATTGATTAACGGTATTGGCTATTGTTGTTTGGTTTATGTGTTCTTCAGAAGGAATACACGCCGTAATTTTAATATGTTCATACGGTTTTGTTATATGAGCAATAATATTTTGCACGATTAAAGTATTTTCCTTAATTTTTGCATTACTTGTATTGACCCATTTTTCATCAATCAACCCTTTTATACTATGAATTTCGTATCGATTAAATTCAGCACCGCCAATCATTTTAAATCGTCCTAAATCATTAATATATTTTTGATTTGGAACACCTGCGACATTGTCGTAAACAGAATTTAACGAGATACTTTTGTTCTTTATTTTCTCTGCTATTTTCATCGAAGTATTAGTTTCTTGCGCAGGTAAATAATTAAAAAGTTTCACAAAATAATTTTCTACTTTATCAAGTTCAATAATTTGGGAATAGGCTATTTTCCCTGTGCGATAAGAAGTTTGTCTTTGCTTTGAATAGGAAAAAATGATTTGTTCTAATAAAACTTCACGCCAAACAATTCCACAATCAATTACTAATGTTAGATTAGTATAAATTTCTTCTCTTATTTTATCCCAATTTGAAGCGAATAACAAAGATTTTGGAATTATGTATGAAAGTAATCCTTTTTCTTTAATCAACTCTGTTCCTTTTTTGACAAAAAGAATTGCGGTATCATTTGACGCAATGCCATATCTATCTAAATATCTTCGTTCTTCCTCTGTCAAAACACGTCCTCTAACATACGGCGGATTTCCAATTACTACATCAAAACCACCTTTTTGAAAGACGGTTTCAAACTCTTTTTTCCAGTCAAAAGCCTTGTCGCCTGCAATTTCGGGGTCGTCAATAAGTGAGTTTCCGCATTTAATGTTGTTGTTGAGCGAGTTTAGTTTACGTCCACGCTGTGCCGTGCGCAACCAAAGCGAGAGTTTGGCAATTTCCACGCTTTCTTCGTTCAAATCCACGCCATAGAGGTTGTTTTCTAAAATGTGTGTTTCAACATCAGAAAGCACCAAGCTGTCGCCAAATAAATTGGCTTGTAATTCGTCGAGGTAGCGGTGTTCGGCAATCAAAAAATCGAGTGCTTGGTTCAAAAACGCTCCCGAACCACAAGCAGGGTCGCAAATTGTAAGTTGCAACAACCATTGGCGGTATGCTGTAATTTTTTCGAGGTGTTTTTTCTTTTGGCTTTTCGTTGCCTGAATGGAGTCGAAGTCAAAATCCCCAATTCCAATTTCATTTTTCTTTTCTTCGCACAACTTCCCAACGGTGTTGTCCACAATGTATTTGGTAATGTATTTGGGCGTGTAAAAAACACCGTCTTTTTTGCGTTTCGTTTGGCTTTTTTCAACTGCTCCGCCCTCCAAAATGGCTTTAATTTCGTCCATTTCGTTGAGGGAATTTTCAAAAATATGCCCCAAAATGTTCACGTCAACTTCGCTGGCAAAGTCGTAATCGCTCAAAATAATGGAATGTTTGTGCAACAGTTGGTCGTCAATTTCGAGGTCGTCCAAAATTTCGTCAGGGGCAAACAAACCGCCATTATAAGCGAAAATTTCAAATTCTGCCGTAACGGCATCGCCTGTTTTTGTTCCAAATGCGGGCAACGTTACTTTTGAACCTGTATTTAAGTCGCTGAAATACATTTTGTAACGGTCGTAGAGCGAAACAGGAATACGCATTTTTTGCAAGTTTTCCCACTCAAAATTGATACGCCGAATGAGATTTGTCGGCACGAGGTGCGAATCTTCGGCGAAGAAAATAAACAAAAATCGGTCGAGCAGTTTTTGTGTTTTTTTGAACAGTAACAGTTTGTCATACTGTGGGTTACGTTCCGTTAAGTTGTCAAATAATACCCGTTTAAATTCCGAATAATCTTTGTAAAGTTTCTTTGTGATGTTGGTTTCTTTGGAAACGGATTCGTCTTTGAGGTGTTTGGGTTTGTTGTGGCGAATATTTTCGACGTGCAAACAGCAATAAAGCAAATTAAACTCTTCACGTGTGAGTGTAAATAGTTTAAATTCAAGGTGTTCAATAGTATTGTCAATGTAGAAACGCAATTTTTCAAAATTCGAGGTAATGACATACGTGCAATCTTTTTGGTTGTTTTTGTAGCCAAACGCCTGTGTTTCGATTTTGTTCAAATCGGTGGTATTCGTGCCTTTCAACTCGATAACGGCAAAAACTTTGTTGTCAAAAATAATTGCTCCGTCGGCTTTTTTGCTGTCTTTTTCGTTTTTGAGTTCGGTAGTAATGTTAAAATTCGGCTGTGGATTTTTGGTGTAGCCCAACACGTTGACAAAGAGGTCAATCAAAAATTCGCCTTGGTACTGTTCTTCCTTGCTATTGCGGATATTTTCCTGAATTTTCGGGTCGAAAAAGTGCGCAGAATATGTTTGCCACGCTTTGTCCACCGCATTTTGGTCGAGTGAATTGTAAAATTTAGTAATAACCGATTTTTGAAAGAGAGCCATGTTGGAAATTTTGGGATAAAGATAGGAAATAATGCGCCTGCAACAAAAAAACGTTGAATTGTTAGAACGATACAAGCGTAAGTTTGGGGAGTAACGATTAAATTAACTTTTCAAAAATAACAAAGGGCTACATTTCTGTAACCCTTTTTTTGTTGCTCCCCCTTCAGGACTTGAACCTGAGACCCTCTGATTAACAGTCAGATGCTCTAACCAACTGAGCTAAGGAGGATTGTAATTGCGAGTGCAAATATAAGCAGAATTTTTATTTGTGCAACAAAATGATGAAAAAAAATTATTTTTCTTTCATTTTAGCCACAACACTCGTGTAAAATTGTTTTATAGCCACAGATACACAGATTTTTGTGTGGATTTAATTGTTGATTTTCAGTGTTATATCTGTGCATCTGTGGCGGTTTTCCTTGTGTCAGAACAGAAGGGAGAATAGTATGCATTTACCTTATCGACTTTATGTCTAAAGCAACTCCTCATAGCCTTTCAAAACAACGTATTTATTCCGATGTAAATCCGCTAAATACTGCTGTTCGGCTTGATGTGGGCTTGGAATTAAAATCACTTTATCGGGTTTTAAAAAATGTAAATCCAAAAGCGTTGTGTAACCGCTATGCGAAATAATGGTATTAGCACGCAACAACATTTCGTCTTGTTCGTCTAACGGAACGTTCGTTAAAAACGATGATTGTGTTGGCAAGGTGGAAATACAATAAACGTGCTGTTGGTGTTGTTCGGCAAAACGTTCGACCGCTCGCAACAAAAGCTGATTATAAGGATATGGCCCACTGATAACCGCCACGGTTTTGTCTTTTACAACTGTGTTTTTTAAGTTTTCAAAACGAGAAATAACACCCAAAAACACCGTCTTTTTAAACCCATGAGCATTAGAAAGTTTTCCTGCAAACGTGTGTTGTGCATCGTCTAAAACCCAAATTTCATTGAAATTTTTCCGAATTAACCGCTGGTGTGTCATTTGCAAGATTTTATTTTTTGTCGGTAGTTGACATTGATGTGTCAGAAAAATAGACGGCACATTCTTGGAGAAAAAACCATAACGGTGGTCACTGATAACCACATCAATTTTTTGAGAAACAACCAATTTTTCACATTCCAAATGATCGGCTTTATGTTGTTTTAAAAGTTGATTAATTCGCCCTGAATTTTGCCAAAAAATGGAACGTTTTTCCGAAAAATGAAACGCATAACCACTCAAAAAATGAAAACTAACGCTATCTTTAAAATACTGCCTAAAAACTTTTTCCTGTTGCAAATCACACGCAATGAAAAGTGTATTACCTTGCGATAATAATTTTTGAATGAGCGAAACAGAGCGGTACACGTGTCCTTGACCCCAATTCAAAACAGCAATTAAAATCCTTTGGTTGTAAATTTTCACAGTCTAAAAGTAATATTATTTTAGATTTTAACCCAAGCTAAACGCATTAAAATGTTTTTTAAATTCTCTTTGTTCTTTTTTCCGTAAAAAGAACCAAAAACTCGTCGCCACGATTTATTTCGACACCCATATCTTCCTTGTTAGCTAAAAGAACAAAACTTGCTTCGCTTCGAACAGTTGTTCTTTTTGCGCTAACAGCGTCGTATGTGTCCCGTCGAAAAAATCAATGCGACTGTCCCGTTTTCGAGTAAGATTTTAGGTTAAACAAAATTTTACTTTTAAACCTCAATTCAACAAAAGTATTTGTTCTAACTTTTAATGCGTTTGACCTTAATCATAAGTCTTAACATTAGTGTCCACTATAAAATTTAAAAAGTTCTTTGAAATTATTGATAATTAGAAAATTAAACGTGATTTTGAACGGTGACGATTTGAAATGAGTTTTTTATTAAGTTCGGGAAAACCGAATTTATGAATCAAGGCAAATATGTTTTCGCACAGCTCACAGAATTATTACCACAACGTGTTTTTGACAGAATCGTTGCTAAACATAATGGCAACGCAATGGATTATATCGCTTAATATCTATTTTTAAAAATGAGCAAAAAATAGAGCAATCTATCTACGAAATTATACAGATTTTAGGAATCTCATTACTGGACAAAACGCCTGTAAATCAACTGTTTAACAAATATAATTACAATAAAATCAATAAACTTAATTGTAATCAATTGAAAATCAACTTATTTTAACAAGACACTAATGTTGTCAAACGAAAAAATAATCACCGTTCCAATCAATTACGGTTATGAATACATACGCATAAGCGACATTGAATACATCGAAGCCGACAATTCGTATTCTACTATCTACCTCAATGACGGTCAAAAAATTGTGATTTCGAAAAGTCTAAAATATTTTGAAAATGCTCTTTCGCAATTCGATAATTTCCTCAAAGTTCACCGTTCTTTCGTTATCAATCTCAACTATGTAAAATCATTTTACAAAGAAAACCGAGGAATGATTGTCTTGAAATCAAATCAAACAATTAAACTTTCGCCAAATTATACAGAAGAATATATTCAGAAAATGAATGAACGGATTTGTGAGTGAGAATTAAATCGTTGTAACGTCCTAAATATCCGAAAAACCAATCTTTAATTTACTCTTAATAATTCCGTTAAACCTTAATTTAGAATTATTCTTATTAAGCAATTTGTTTTTATTTATTAACTTGTTTTTCAATTAATTACGTTATATTTTGAATGAAAATAATGGAAATAAAAAATGAAGCCACAAGTGTAAATCGTTTAAAACTCTTGCTTTCATATTAATAAGTCTTATTTTTGCGAGTTGATTAAAAAGGATAATTATGTCGTCATCGGTAGATTATATTCCAATATTGATGCAAGCAGTTGTTGCTATCGGCTTTGCATTAGCAACAGTGTTTTTAGTGCCTAAGTTAGGGCCAAAATTACATTCTCGTAAAAAAGATATGAATTTTGAGTGTGGCTTAGAACCCGAGGGAGATGCACGTTTCCCGATTTCAATCCGCTATTTTGTGATAGCTATTTTGTTCGTTTTATTTGACGTTGAGGTAATTTTCTTTTACCCGTATGCAGTCAACTTTAACGCATTGCAATTACAAGGTTTAATTGCGGTATTGATTTTTGTTGGGTTTTTCCTAACTGGATTTATTTATATTTTAAAGAAAGGAGCTTTAGAATGGGACAAGTAAAAGAAACAGAGAGCGGTAAACCCGTAGAAAGTATTAATTACGGAGGCGAGTTTCAACTAACCATGTTGGACAAAGTAATTGGTGCAGCTCGTTCAAACTCGTTGTGGCCTTTGCCGTTCGCAACCTCATGTTGTGGTATCGAGTACATGGCAACCATGGGTGCAAACTACGATATAGCACGTTTCGGAATGGAACGTATGTCGTTTTCGCCACGTCAAGCGGATTTGCTGATTGTTGCAGGAACGATTTCTAAAAAATTAGCACCGATTTTGAAACAGGTATATGAACAAATGTCCGAACCAAAATGGGTTTTATCCGTTGGTGCGTGTGCCTCTTCAGGTGGTTTTTTTGATACATACAGCGTTTTGCAAGGAATTGACCGAGTTATTCCTGTGGACGTATATGTGCCAGGTTGCCCACCAAGACCAGAACAAATTTTAGACGGAGTGATGAATATCCAACGCTTGGCAAAACACGAGTCGTTGCGCAGAAGATACTCCGAAGAATATAAACACTTGTTGTCTAAATACAACATTGAAAACGATATCAATGAGCGCAAGTAAATTTACAAATGTAGAGTTGCTAAACCAATTGCAGGCTGCTTTTGGCGAGGCTGTTTTGGAACACAACGTAGCGTATGACATTCTGAATGTTTACGTTCCTGCGGACAAAGCAAAAGAAGTAGTTTTGTGGTTGAAAAATAATGAAACACTTAAATTGAACTACTTGACAAATATCGCAGGTGTTCACTATCCGTTCAATCAAGGCAGAGAATTGGAGGTTATTTATCAATTACACAGTATGGTAAACAACATTCGGTTACGTGTAAAAGCAACACTTCCGATTGCAAATCCCGAAATTGAAACCATCGTCGATATTTATGCAGGTGCAAACTGGATGGAGCGAGAAACGTATGACTTTTTTGGAATTATCTTTAAAGGTCACCCGAACTTGAAAAAAATCTTGAACGAAGAAACACAAGATTATTTCCCGATGCGCAAAGAATATCCGTTGGAAGACCAAACAAGAGAAGATAAAGATAACCGTTTCTTTGGTAGATAGTTATGGAAAATATTAGAAAATTTAACAACCCTGTTTTTGGTGCGACACGAGACACCATTCACGGCGAAGTGGCAACCTTAAATTTAGGGCCAACACACCCAGCGACACACGGGATTTTTCAAAATGTCCTGCAAGTCGATGGCGAAATTATTTTGTCGTCCGAACAAACAGTTGGGTACATTCATCGTGCATTTGAAAAATTAGCAGAAAGACGACCTTTTCATCAGATTACACCGATTACAGACCGTTTAAATTACTGTTCGTCACCGATTAATAATATTGGTTGGCACTTAACCGTTGAAAAATTGATTGGTGCAGAAGTGCCAAAACGTGTTGATTATATGCGTGTTATCGTTATGGAATTAGCTCGTATTGCCGACCATTTGATTTGTACTTCGGTTATCGGTGTGGATTCGGGAGCATTGACAGGTTTTACGTGGGTGTTCCAATTACGAGAGCAGATTTACGATTTATACGAAGAAGTTTGCGGTTCACGTTTGACGACAAATATTGGCCGTATTGGCGGTTTCGAACGTGATTTCACACCTCGTTTTCATGAAAAACTAAAAGCGTTTTTGAAAACGTTTCCGAAAGCATTTGAAGAATACGATGCACTTTTGTCCCGAAACAGAATTTTCATGGACAGAACAATCGGTGCAGGGCCAATTTCGGCACAAAGAGCCTTGGATTATTCCTTCACAGGACCAAACCTAAGAGCGGCAGGCGTTGATTTTGACATACGTGTTGCACAACCATATTGCTCGTATCAAGATTTTGAATTTGACATTCCTGTCGGTTCAGACGGCGATACGTACGACCGTTTTATGGTGCGCCAAGAAGAAATTCGCCAAAGTTACAACATCATCAAACAAGCGTACGAAAATCTTCCTGAAGGAAATTACCACGCAGATTTGCCCGAGTTTTATATGCCTCGCAAGGAAGATGTTTATACTAAAATGGAATCGTTGATTTACCAATTTAAAATTGTAATGGGCGAAACGCCTATTCCTGTTGGTGAAGTGTATCACGCTGTTGAGGGTGGAAATGGCGAATTAGGTTATTACCTTATCAGTGACGGCGGACGAACACCGTATCGCTTACAGATGAGAAGACCATGTTTTATTTATTATCAAGCGTACCCCGAAATGATTACGGGTCAAACGATTTCCGATGCCGTTTTGACATTGAGTAGCTTGAACGTAATTGCAGGAGAATTAGATGCTTAGTTATGAAGTTAGGAATTGTAGATAAAGAACGTCCGGTTTTGAGTGAAAAAGCGCAAGCTGAAATTCAAAAAGTAATCGCTTATTACCCCGAGGACAAAAAGAAAAGTGCGATACTTCGTGTCATGCACATTGTTGAAGAAGAGGCTGACGGCTGGTTAAGCCCCGACACAATGGATATGATTGCCGAAATCTTAAACATCACACCAATTGAAGTGTATGAAGTAGCAACTTTTTACACGATGTTTAACTTGCAACCTGTCGGAAAATACGTTTTTGAAGTATGTACAACAGGGCCATGTATGCTCGTTGGTAGCGACAATATCGTAAAATACATTGAAGATAAATTGAACATCAAAGAGGGCGAAACAACAGCTGACGGAATGTTTACCATTAAGTATGCGCAATGTTTAGGTGCTTGTGGTTACGGGCCAATGTTGCAATGCGGTAAATATTACCACGAAAATTTAACACCCGAAAAAGTTGATGAATTAATTGATGCTTGCCGTAGAGGTGAGGTAAAAGTTTACTAAAATGGGAAGAAAATTACTTTTAGAACATATAAATGTGCCTGGAATAGAAACCTTTGAGGTTTATCGCAAGCACGGCGGTTATAGTTCGGTGGAAAAAGCATTAAAATCCATGTCACCTGATGAAGTGGTGGAAGAAGTGAAAAAATCAGGGCTGAAAGGTCGTGGTGGAGCGGGTTTCCCAACAGGTTTGAAATGGTCATTTTTGGCAAAACCCGATGGCGTTCCAAGACATTTATTGTGTAATGCCGATGAATCCGAACCAGGAACATTCAAAGACCGCTATTTGATGCAATATATTCCGCATTTACTCATTGAGGGAATGATTGTGTCGAGTTTTGCCTTAGGCTCAAACCTTTCTTACATCTATATTCGTGGAGAATATATGTTTGTCTTGGATATTTTGGAAAAAGCGATTGCAGAGGCGTATGCGAATGGATTTTTAGGAAAAAATATTTTAGGTTCGGGCTTTGACCTTGACTTGCGTGTTTCCCCAGGTGGTGGAGCATATATTTGTGGTGAAGAAACGGCATTGATTGAATCGTTAGAAGGAAAACGAGGAAATCCACGTATCAAACCGCCGTTCCCTGCTGTCAAAGGTTTGTGGGGACGACCAACGGTTGTAAATAACGTGGAAAGTTTGGCGACTGTCGTTCCGATTATCAACATGGGCGCAGACGAGTATGCCAAAATAGGTACAGAACAAAGTAAGGGAACAAAATTAATTTCGGCTTGTGGAAACTTGGAAAGACCAGGTGTCTATGAAATTGAAATGGGTATTACGGTTGAAGAATTTATCTATGGCGATGAATGGTGTCGTGGTATCAAAGGCGGAAAACAGTTGAAAGCCTTAATTCCGGGTGGTTCGTCCGTTCCGATTATGCCTGCACATTTGATTACGAAAACAGCCAAAGGCGACACACGTTTGATGAGCTATGAATCGCTTTCAGACGGAGGTTTTGTATCAGGTTCGATGTTGGGTTCGGGCGGTTTTATCGTTTTTGACGAAGACCAATGTATCGTTCGCAACACATGGAATTTCTCTCGCTTTTATGCGCATGAGTCTTGCGGTCAATGTACGCCGTGTAGAGAGGGAACAACGTGGATGGACAACGTGCTTTGGCGTATCGAAAACGGCAAAGGCGATATGGAAGACATTGCTTTGTTAGAAGAAATAAATAAGAAAATAGAAGGACACACGATTTGTCCACTTGGAGATGCTGCCGCTTGGCCTGTTGCCGCTGCAATCAGACATTTCCGTGACGAATTTGAATGGCACGTTAAAAACCCCGAAGAAGCAATAAAACGCAACTTCGGAATGCCAAAAAGTGTGGTTATTTGATAATAGTGTAAAAAAGAAGTTATGGTAAAAGTAACCATTGACGGAGTAGAAGTAGAAGTAGAAGCAGGGACATCAATTTTAAATGCTGCCCGAATAGCTGGAGGAAAAGTTGTTCCGCCCGCGATGTGCTATTACAGTAGTTTGGAAGAAAGTGGCGGTCGTTGCCGTACGTGTTTGGTGGAAGTTTCCAAAGGTTCGGAAAGAGACCCTCGTCCGATGCCTAAATTGGTAGCATCATGCGGAACAGAAGTACAGGACGGCATGGAAGTCAAAAATGTCACAAGCGAAAAAACATTGGAAGGCAGAAAAGGCGTTACCGAGTTTCTATTAATCAATCACCCGTTGGATTGTCCTGTTTGTGACCAAGCAGGCGAATGTGATTTGCAAGATTTAAGCTTCAAACACGGTGTATCAGGAAGTCGTTTCCGTGAGGAAAAAAGAACCTTTGCCCCGATTGACATTGGCGATAAGATTAAGTTGCACATGAACCGTTGTATCTTGTGTTACCGTTGTGTGTTGGTTGCCAAGCAATTAACGAACGAGCGTGTACACGGAATTATGCACCGAGGTATTCATGCGGAAATTTCGACCTATGTTCAGAAAGCCGTTGACAATGATTTTTCAGGCAACATGATTGACGTGTGTCCTGTGGGCGCATTGACAGATAAAACATTCCGTTTCAAATCACGTGTATGGTTTTTAAAACCGATGAATGCACACCGAGAATGTTCAAAATGTTGCGGTAAAGCGACGGTTTGGATGTTTGGTAATGAAATTTACCGTGCAACGGTTCGTCGTGACAAATACCAAGAAGTAGAAGTCGTGGACGGAAAACCACAATGGATTTGTAATGAATGTCGTTTTGAGTCGAAAGACGTTTCCAAATGGACAATCGAAGGACCTCGTGTTATTGATAGACATTCGGTAATTTCGCAAAATCATTACACCTTGCCAAATCCGTTGGAACAAAAAAATAAAATTGAAAATAATACTAAAACCCTTGAATAATGGATACAGGATTATTAATTGAAAAAGGCATTTTTGTACTCATATTGTTTGCATTATCCTTGGGAATTGCAGCGTATCAAACGTATTTGGAACGTAAAGTTGCCGCATGGATGCAAGACCGTATCGGGCCAAACAACGCAGGACCTTTTGGACTTTTGCAACCATTGGCTGACGGAGGAAAATTATTCTTCAAAGAAGATTTTGTTCCTGCCAATGCAGACAGATTTTTGTTTATGATTGCACCAGGTATCGCCATGGTTGTTTCCTTGATGACTTCGGTTGTTATTCCATGGGGACCAGATATCGTAGCATTTGGCAGAACAATCGCTTTGCAGGTAACGGACGTAAACATCGGTATTTTGTTTATCATGGGAATTACCTCGATTGGTGTTTACGGAATTATGATTGGCGGTTGGGCATCGAACAACAAATACTCGCTATTTTCGGCAATTCGAGCATCTTCGCAAATGATTTCTTACGAATTGGCAATGGGCTTGAGTATCATTACAATTGTGTTGATGAGCGGAAGTTTAAGTTTGAGAGAAATCGTTGAGTCGCAACATGGTATGAATTGGAATATTTGGTATCAACCTGTTGGATTTATCGTATTTTTTGTATGCGCCATAGCCGAAACAAACCGTGCGCCTTTTGATATGGCGGAATGTGAAAGTGAGTTGATTACAGGTTATCACACCGAATATGGAGCGATGAAAATGGGATTTTTCTTATTTGCGGAATACGTAAACTTGTTTATCGCATCGGCAGTAATTGCAGCGCTATACTTGGGCGGGTACAACTTCCCTGGAATGGACTACCTTTCTGGAAATACGTTGGCTATAGTTGGTGTATTGGTGTTTTTTACAAAAATCGTTCTTATTATATTTACGTTCATGTGGATACGTTGGACATTGCCACGTTTCCGCTACGATCAACTCATGGGGTTGGGTTGGAAAAAATTAATTCCGATTGCACTTGTTAATATGGTAATTACAGCTATAATCATGGCATTTGTATCGGGTTGGTTTAATAGAAATAATGAAGAAAAAACAACTATTTCCGAGGGTATAAAAATGGAACAGACTGATATTTTACTAACTAAAAAATAAAAGAAGAATATGAGTTGGATTATTTTAATTGTTGCAGGATTATTTGAAGTTGCATTTGCATCTTGTCTTGGAATGGCAAAAAACGCAAAAGGAGGCGATGTTTTTTGGTGGTATGTAGGATTTATTGTTTCGTTGGTAATTAGTATGCTATTATTGATAAAGGTAACTCAGACACTACCGATTGGGACATCGTATGCGGTTTGGACGGGTATTGGAGCTGTCGGAACGGTTTTAATGGGAATTATTATTTTCAAAGAACCGGTTGGTTTTTGGCGCATTTGCCTCCTAATCACATTGGTAAGTTCAATTGTTGGTTTGAAAGTAGTATCTCATTAAATTTTGAATTAGAAAAGAAACTTTAAAAAATGGAAAGTTTATCAAATAGAAAAAAGCTTGTTTCCAACAAAAAGATGACATTCATGGAAAGTATGTATCTTCCTGCTGTTATCAAAGGAATGGGTTTGACTTTAAAGCGCGTTTTCAGAAAGCCGGTAACTGTAAGATACCCTGAAGAACAACGTGAATTTGCGCCTGTTTACAGAGGAATGCACGTCTTGAAACGAGATGAAGAAGGCAGAGAAAATTGTACAGCGTGTGGACTTTGTGCGGTTGCGTGTCCTGCGGAAGCAATTACGATGACTGCGGCAGAACGCAAAGCTGGCGAAGAACATTTGTACCGTGAAGAAAAATATGCCTCAACGTATGAAATCAATATGTTGCGTTGTATTTTCTGTGGTTTGTGTGAAGAGGCTTGCCCGAAAGAGGCGGTGTTCTTGACAGACCGCATTGTTCCGACAAATTTTGAACGCAACGAGTTCATCTATGGAAAAAATAAATTAGTAGAAGACGTGAATAACCGAGTGGATATTACTAAACGTCAGCATACAGGTAAAAGAGGAAAAAGATGAGTACAATAGAATTAATCGCAATTATTTTAGGAGGACTGACGATCGGCTCGGCGTTAATGGTTGTCCTTAGCACACACCCTGTACGAAGTGTGTTGTATCTGATTGTTACGTTTTTTATGATTTCGGCAAATTACATTATGTTGAACGCACAGTTTTTGGCTATCGTAAATATTTTAGTTTACGCAGGTGCAATTATGGTGTTGTTTTTATTCGTATTGATGTTGCTGAATTTGAGTAAAGATAACGAACCGAAAACATCACTATTGATGAAAATAGGAGCAACGATAGCAGGCGGAAGTTTATTGGTCGTTTTAATCGGAGCGTTGAAAGATGCAAGTTTTGTAACGATTGAACAAGCTGATAATACGGTCGGATTGGTGGAAAATTTGGGTAACTTATTGTTTAACAAATATGTGCTTCCGTTTGAAGTATCTTCAATCTTATTCATTTCGGCAATGGTTGGAGCAGTTTTATTGTCTAAAAAAGAAAAACAAGTTATTGACTAATGGAAGGAGTAATTTTAAATAACGGAGTTTCATTGCAATTTTACATTATCCTTGCGACAATTATTTTTAGCATTGGAGTATTGGGAGTTGTAATCCGCAGAAACGCAATCATTATTTTGATGTGCGTAGAGTTGATGTTAAATGCAGTAAATATCTTAATGGTTGCTTTTTCGGCTTATCACGGAAAAGGCGATGCGCAGATTTTTGTATTTTTCATCATGGTTGTGGCGGCAGCAGAGGCGGCAGTCGGCTTGTCGATTTTGGTATTGTTGTTCCGAAACCGCAAAACCGTAGATGTTGGAATGTTTAACAAACTAAAGAACTAAAACATGGCGATATATCAATTATTACCTTTATTGCTTTTGTTTCCGCTGATTGGTGCGCTAATTAACGGAACAATCGGAAAAAATCTACCCGAAAAAGTAGTCGGCGGAATTGCAACCTTAATGACGGTTATTCCGTTTGTGTTGGCGTTAATCATCTTTTTTCAGTTACACGAACCTGTAAAATCGGTGTTGTTTACGGCACTTGATTTGGGAACATTGCGCTTAGATGTTTCGCTTTATGCAGACAGTATGTCAATGTGGTTTACACTGATTATCACGGGCGTTGGAGCGTTAATACATTTGTATTCGATTAGCTATATGCACGGCGAAAATGGCTATTATAAATTCTTTGTTTACTTGAATTTGTTTATCTTCTCGATGTTAATTTTAGTGTTGGGGAGTAACTATTTCATGTTGTACTTCGGTTGGGAAGGCGTTGGTGTTTGTTCATACTTGCTCATCAGCTATTATTATTCAGACGAAGAAAAAGGACTTTTAAATTCCGAGGCAGGACGAAAATCATTCATCATGAACCGTGTTGGTGACTTGGGATTGTTTATTGCGTTTGCTTTGATTTTATTCAACTTCGGCTCGTTGGAATACGATGTTGTCGGAACAAAAATGCTTGCAGGCGAAAACTTACCAAGTGTTGCTGTTTTGACAGTAATTACCTTGGCTTTATTTATCGGCGCAACAGGAAAATCGGCGCAAATTCCATTGTTTACGTGGTTGCCTGATGCGATGGCAGGACCAACACCAATTTCGGCGTTAATCCACGCAGCAACCATGGTAACAGCAGGGATTTTCTTAATGGTACGTACCAATTTCATGTTAGAGTGGACACCAATCACAAAAGACGTGATTTTATACATCGGTTTAGCAACTTCGCTCGTAGCGGCATTTATTGCGATGCGCCAAAATGATATTAAGAAAGTCTTGGCGTATTCAACCGTTTCGCAATTAGGATTTATCTTTGTTTCAATTGGTTTGGGTGCTTACACCGTAGCGATTTTCCACGTAACGACACACGCCTTTTTCAAAGCCTTGTTGTTCTTGGGTTCGGGTAGCGTTATCCATGCGATGTCGGGTGAAC
>DAOMPZ010000031.1:15346-20737 GCA_035445045.1 Crocinitomicaceae bacterium
ATTCGCAAAATGGGCGGTTTGAAAGATAAAATCAAAATTACGCATATTACGTTCTTACTTGGAACACTTGCCATTTCGGGCTTTCCATTGTTTTCGGGTTTTTTCTCGAAAGATGAAATTTTAGGATATGCCTTTGAAAAAAGTGTTGTGATTTACATTGCGTTGGCAATCAGTGCAGCGATGACAGCGTTGTATATGTTCCGTTTGTATTTTGTGGTTTTCCACGGAAAATTCAGAGATACCAAAGACGTTGAACATCACGTACACGAATCGCCGATGAACATGACTTTGCCGTTAATTATCTTGGCTGTTTTATCCGTTATTGGTGGAATTATCGACTTGCCAGGTATCCTTTTGAAAGGCAATTTCACACATTACTTAGACCATTTGTTGAAACACGGTGTTTTGGGGTTGGACCAAGTTCATGCGCCACACCCTGAGGCAGGAACAGCATTGATTTTAATGGGTGTTGCAACGGTTATTTGTTTAGCTGCTTTGTGGGCTTCAAATGCTATTTACCGTCAAAAAGCAATCGTTCCCGAAAGTGACGAGCAATATACAGGTTGGCAAAAACTCTCCAGCCGAAAATTGTATTTGGACGAATTATATCACTTCTTGTTTGTAAAACCTGTTGAGTTTTTGAGCAAAGTATTTTATTCCTTAGTTGACGGATTGGTGTTGAACGGAATTGTTCAAGGATTGGCAAAGACAGTTACTTTATCGGGTGATGTTGTCCGTAAATGGCAAACAGGTAAAGTAAATAGCTACGTCCTTTGGATGGTGTTCGGCATCGTAGGATTTATTGTTTTTTTCTTAATTAAAATATAAGCACATTGGAACTTCTGATATTACCTTTAGTATTTTCGTTGGTGTCTTTAGTGATACCAAAAAACGCACGTAAACTCGTTGCATTACTTGGCGCACTTACGTCAATCGTATTCGCTGTTGTACATTGGGCAAATTTCCAACCCGATTCGTTTATGGAATTATATGCAAATGACGGCAATTTGTTCAAAATGTCTTTCCGTATCGGTTATGACGGCTTGAGTTTAGCCATGGTTTTGTTGACGAACATCGTTACTTTTTTAATTCTTTTGGGGAATTATGAAAACCCAACGGCATCAAACAGATTGTTTAACAGCATGGTTTTCTTGATGCAGTTTGCCTTATTGGGTTCATTCTTGTCGTTTGACCTTATTTTGTTCTACATCTTTTGGGAAATGGCGTTAATTCCTGTATTCTTGTTAGCCTATTGGTTTGGCGAAAAAGACCGCAAAAAAGTATTGATAACGTTCTTCCTTTATACGTTTATCGGCTCGTTGGCGATGTTATTCTCGATTTTCTACATCGGTTCGCTGTCAAGTTCGTATGATCACGAGGTTTTGGTTTCTATCGAAATGGACGTAAAAACAGCGTGGATTGTGGCTTTTGGATTTTTGGTTGCATTTGGCGTAAAAATGCCTTTGTTTCCGTTCCATACGTGGCAAGCACCAACTTATACCAAATCGCCAATGGCAGGCACGATGTTGCTTTCTGCATTGATGTTAAAAATGGCACTTTACGGCGTTTTACGTTGGTTGTTACCGTTGACACCCGAAGCGTATCATTGCTACAAATATTTGGTTATTATTTTAGGAGCGATTGGCGTTGTTTACGGAGCAATTATCGCTATCAAGCAAGATGATTTGAAAAAAGTGTTTGCTTACGCATCGTTAAGCCACGTTGGTTTGATTGCTGCAGGTTTGATGATTGTTTCGATTGATGCTTTTTCAGGCGTAGTTATTCAAATGGTTAACCACGCTTTGGTAGCTGTTGGTTTGTTCTTGGTGGCAGATGTTATCGAAAGACGTTTAGGCAGACGAAACATCTCGGAATTAGGCGGTATTGCGGTACGTGCGCCAAAATTTGCCTTTTGGTTTACCGTGATTGGTTTTGCATCTATTTCCATTCCGTTTTCGAGTGGTTTCATCGGCGAATTTTTATTAATCAAAGAAATTTTGCTTGACAATATTTGGTTGGGAATTTTAGTCGGAACAAACTTAGTTTTTGGTTGTGTTTATGTTTTCAGAGCTTACCAACTTTCGATGAACGGTAAGAAAAGTTCGTTTGAGTTTAACGATTTAACACTTTCAGAGATAATCACATTTGCCGTTTTGGCATTGATTATTGTGGTGTTGGGTGTTTACCCACAGTTGTTGTTTGATTTGGTAAAACCAAGTTTAGATACGATAGTGTCCATTATTAAAGATAGTTCAATTTAAAAAGAGATGATTGCATTAATAACATTATTTATAACAGGTATAATCACGTTGTTTGTTGCGTTTTTACGCAAGCCTGTTTTAGTCGGAATTGTAGCCTCAATAGGTCTTGTCGGAGCATTTGTAGGTTTGGCGTGTGAATATATATCGGGAATTACCTTGTTTTCCGAGTATGGTGGTTTGGATTTTAACAGCACAGCAATATTGTTCAGTTCAGTTTCGATTATCTTTACCTTGTTATTGGTTTGGAGCGGATTTAAACCATTGACTGAAAACAAAGAACACGCAGGTGATCACATTGCATTGCTATTGTTTAGTTTGTGTGGCGCATTAATCATGACGGCATTTACCGACTTTTTCATGTTTTTCATAGGATTGGAAATTCTTTCTATTCCGGTTTATGCGCTGGCAGGTATGAAAAAAGCAGATTCGTTAGGTAGTGAAGCATCGTTAAAATATTTCTTAACAGGTGCGTTTTCGACGGGTGTTTTATTGTTCGGTATTGCTTGGATTTATGGAGCAACAGGAAGTTTTTCTATGTTTGAGATCCAAAATGCTATCTTAAACAATCCACCTTCAAGTTTACTTTATGTCGGAATTTTGTTAGTGTTAGCATCGTTTTTATTCAAAATTGGTGCTGTACCATATCATTTTTGGAGTCCTGATGTGTATTCGGGTTCGCCAATGACGATTATGGGTTATATGTCAACGGTTATTAAAATAGCAGGTTTTGCGGCGTTGTTGCGTTTGTTTACAGAAACATTTGCACCTGTAATTGAAATGTGGCAACCGATAATCATTGTAGTAAGTATTTTGTCTATGTTTGTTGGAAACTTGTCGGCAATCAAGCAAACACGTATGCGCAGATTGTTGGCGTTTTCAAGTATTGCACACGTTGGTTATACGTTGTTAGCGGTTATTTCGTTTGACACACAAGCATCAGGATTATACTATTACAACATTTATTACTATTTGTTTGCGTATGCCTTGGCAACCATTATTATTGTAACAATCGGCAATGCTATCAACGATGACGAGGATTTAATCGAAAATTGGACAGGTGTCGGTAGAAAAAATCCATTTATTGGTTTCTTTGTAATTGTGGCATTCTTGTCACTTGCAGGTGTTCCGCCGTTAATGGGCTTTTTCGGGAAATATTTGGTATTCACACAAGCCATTGGCGAATACCCAATTGTCGTAGGTTTAGCCTTGTTAAATTCGGGAATTGCAATCTATTATTACCTTTCCGTTATTATCAAAGCCTTGAAAAAACCAGCCGTAGAAACATCTGAAAAATTAAACATCAGCGTTCTGCAATGGGTTGTTATGGCTTTTTGCGTAATTGTCTTGTTGATAGGAGGATTTGTTTTGCCGTTGGCTTGATTGTCTTGGAGTAATTTTAACCGCTGAGCGCAAAGGTTTACGCCAAGTTGCGCTGAGTTTTTTTGGGAACTTTGCGGTTAGATAGAAACAAACATAGTATATGAAAAATTGTCTATTTTTATTTCTCTTATTTTCAACGTCTTTTGTCTTTTCTCAATCAAACGAAGAGAAGTATCAGAAATATATTAAGTCTGCGGATAGTTGCTATACATTGAGAAACTATGAAAAAGCAATGGTGTTTTATGAAAATGCTTTAATGTTTAAACCTGCTGAAATGTATCCCAAGAAAAAACTAATGGAATGTGATAGTTATTTACAAATGATTGCCGAAGACAACAAAGTAGTCATCAAATTTTATTATCATCAAGCGGATAGTTGTTTTGTTGAAGGGAATTTTATACAAGCCAAACAGTTTTATATGCGTATCTTGAATATCACACCTCATGAAAAAGATGCCCAAAGCAAAATAGCTGAAATAGACAAAATATTGTACGAAAAAAAGGAATAGTTCTACCTGTTTTAAAAAAATATTAGTATTATCCTTGCAAAACTAAATAAATGTCGTATCTTTGCACCGCAGTTGTTAAAACTGAATATATCGCGGGGTGGAGCAGTTGGTAGCTCGTTGGGCTCATAACCCAAAGGTCGTACGTTCGAGTCGTGCCCCCGCTACTAAAAGAAAAGGTTGCAAATTTTGCAACCTTTTTTGTTTTGAATATGTGTTTAATTTAAAATAAAGCGTCTAATTCTGCTTTAAAATCTTCTTCTTGGATTAACTCTTGTCCTTTGTTAGCGATTTTTCTCGCACGGTCAACTTGTTTGGAGTTAATCATGCATTTAACTGTTTCGACAATTGCCGCTTTGTAAATGATAAGGTCAGCAGGAGAATCTGTTCCAAGTTCCGTTAAACTCATAAATGGTTTTTCAACTTCTTTCCAAATAGCGATAGCTGAAGAACGGTCGTTATCTATAAATTTACTCGCTGCGTTTAAAAAATCTGCACCTAAATTATTTGGCGATGTTTTCTTGAACAACAACGCAGATGATGCCGATTTTTTGTAGTTTTTACTTTCAAATTCGTTCATCGCAACTTCTGCAGCCGCCATTTTTACCTTTTCGATAAATTCAGCATCTTCTGCTCGGTATGCCTCGCCTTTGTCTTTCTTGTAGAATTTATTTAATGACTGACACGCACTTTTGAATGCGTTTTTAAATTCTTCACTACGGTCGCCTTTTTGAGACATTCCATAATAAGCCTTTGCCAAAAACAAATACGGAATTGGCTCTTTTGACGTTGATTCTTTGTCGTTGTATTTCAAACATTCGTCAATTAATTTTTCATATTTGCCGTCCGCATAAAGAATAATTAAATCGTCAAATGTTGGTGGCTGTGCATTTCCTATAAATGAAAACGAACAGAACGCTAAGAATAATAAAATGTACTTTTTCATAGTTTTAATTTTTTATTAAGTTGATAATTCCAATAACTGTGCCTAAACTTACAAAGTTGGTCAAAAATAAGTATTATTCGTAACTTTTAAGTAAAAGTTCCAAAATATTTATAGCGCACGTAGGAATTTTTGTTCCTGGTCCAAAAACGCCAAAGACACCAGCATCGTATAAAAAGTCATAATCTTGCTGTGGAATAACACCGCCTGCAACGACCATAATGTCCTCACGACCTAACTTTTTTAATTCGTCAATTACCTGTGGAACAAGTGTTTTGTGTCCTGCGGCAAGCGATGAAACG
>DAOMPZ010000032.1:0-20335 GCA_035445045.1 Crocinitomicaceae bacterium
AATCTTGCTGGAACTGTGCAAGCATTAGCAGGAAGTGCCAACATTGAAGACGGTGCTTTTCATGCGTTTCGTGTCGTTTGGAATGCAACAACGAAACAGTTAGATTCTTATTTAGATGGTGTTTTGCGTCTTTCTTCTACGATAGACATGGTAGCAACTATTTTTAACAATGACCCAATGGTTTTTTGGGGTTTTACAGGAAGTACAGGAGGAGCAAAAAATTTACAGCGTTTTTGCACCAAAAATATTGCGAATTTTAGCATCAGTAATCCACAAGTATATTGCGACAATGCTACGATTACCTTTGCTGATGCCTCACTTTCTTCCTCTAATGTTTTGAGTTGGCATTGGGATTTTGGCGATGGTACAACGTCAACAGTGCAAAGTCCGACACATTATTATGGGCAAGTAGGAACGTACAATGCTAAACTTTATGTTATTGGAAATGACGGATGTAATTCTGATACATCTACGGTTGTTGTCAATGTTTATCCTAAACCAACTGCTGATTTTTCGGTAGCCGATATTTGTTCGGGAAAAACGGCATCATCTGTCGATAATAGTTCCGTTGCTTCAGGAAGTATTACAAGTTGGAATTGGGATTTTGGTTCAAGTTCGTCCGCAACAATACAAAATCCAACAGAGTTATACAATCAAAGTGGAACATATAATGTAACACTTATTACGAGTTCAAATCAAGGTTGTACAGATACCGTAACGAAACAAATAACAGTTTTTCCCAATCCGACGGCTAATTTTACCGTTGCTGACGTATGTGCTGGAATAACATCTTCGTTTAATGATAATAGTACACTTTCATCGGGAACGATTACCAATTGGGATTGGAATTTCGGTACAAATCCTCCGACGACAGCCACAACGCAAAATGTGACACATTTATATCCAAGTGGAACGTATAACGCTACACTTGTCGTGACTTCCGACCAAGGTTGTAAAGATACGCTTGTAAAACAAGTAACGGTAAACGCTAAACCAACAGTTGATTTTACAGTGAGCAAAACAGAGGGTTGTTCATCTTTCTGTCCTAATTTCACGGACAATAGTACCATTTCATTAGGAAGTATTGCAAGCTGGAATTGGGATTTCGGAAACGGAACAAAAACAGACAAAAATCCAACGCACTGTTTTGATAATAACGATTCATTGCCATTAAGTTTTCCAACACGTTTAATTGTTACAAGTGACAATGGCTGTTCGGATACCTTAGTTAAAAACAATTACATTACGGTTTATTCGCAACCCGATGCTTCTTTTACAGCATCATCATTAGTGGTGGACATGAGTGATTCCAATGTTGATTTTGTTAATTCCTCCACGAATGCAACGGCTTATTCATGGAATTTTGGCGATAACAGCACGACAAGTAATGAAACAAATACTTCGCATAAATTCCCTATAACAGAATCGGGAACATACAAGGTTATTTTGACTGCATCAAATAATATTGGTTGTAAAGATACAATGAGCGTGATGATAACAGTTCAAGTTGCTGACCCTATTTATGTTATTCCAAATGTTTTTTCTCCAAATTCAGACGGATTTAATGATACATTAAAATTGATTAATCCCGATTACATTGCTAAAGTTGAAACGATACTTTTCAACCGTTGGGGAAATGTTGTTTTAAATCAATCTGAGCCAACATTCTTTTGGAATGGAAAAGTTGACAACGGCGACCAAGATTGCTCGGACGGTGTTTATTTCTACAAAATGAAAATTACAGGTCTAAACGGAAAAGAATTTGAAGAACACGGTTACATTCATTTGGTGAGATAATCGAGCTGAGGTTAATATTTTAAGAAAGCTGTTCGGGGTTTCGGACAGTTTTTTTGTTTTTAATGGAAAAACCGTTAAAAATCATGTTTTTTACTGATAAAAGTCATGTTTTTGCAATGGGAATTATTCTTATATTTGTACTATCAAATCATAAACTGATAAATAAGGTCATGAGTAGGTTAAATAAAATATCAAAAAAAGTTGTAGGATTGGTTTCTGTGATGATTATTGCGCCGACTTTAACTGTGAAAGCACAAGATAAAAAAGATGTTGCTGAAAAAGATTCCATTATCAGCACTTTTAAAATGTCCGCGCAAATTCGCCCTCGTTTTGAAGTACGTGACGGTCAATTCAGACCGTTGTCGAGTAACGAGCAAGCAGCCGTTTTGGTTAGTGATCGTTTGCGTTTGACAATGGATTATGCTTACAAAAAAGATGTGTTAACGCTACGTATTGCTCCGCAAGTTGTCAGTATTTGGGGGCAAGCAAACCTCGTGCAAGGACCTGAAAATGTAGGAAATAAATTTGCGTTACACGAAACATGGGCAAAACTAAAAATCTCGCCGTCATGGCATACCCAAATTGGTCGTCAAGTGATTTCTTTAGATGATGAACGTGTTTTCGGTGCATTGGATTGGGCGCAAGGTGCAAGGGTTCACGATGCTGTTTCGATACATTTTAAAAAGAAAAAATTTGAGGTTAAAGGATTTTTCGCTTACAATCAAAATTACAAAACGTTGTATGGAAATAATATCAATAATCTGACTGGAAATAATTACAATTCGACAGATGCAGCACCACATAAATTAATGCAAACCGTTTGGGCAAGTTTACCAGCAGGTGAAAATAGTAAGGTTACGCTTTTAGCAACAAATATCGGTTTTCAACAAGCGACACCGACAAACGCAAAAGCTCCCGAATATTATTCACAAACGTTTGGCGCAAACTATTTTTGGAGTATCCCGACAGGTATATTGCAAGGACAAGTGGCAGGCTATTTCCAAACGGGAAGAAACAGCGTAGGAGCAAAAGTGGAGGCTTACACAGCGACCGTAAATATGAAGTATTATCTTTTCAATGCTAATTTAAGGCTCACTTTGGGAAGTGATTTAATCAGTGGCAATGATGTTGGAAAAACACAAACAAAAAATTCGATGTTTAATCCCTACTTTACAACAGGTCACAAATTCTACGGATTTATGGATTATTTTCATGCAGGAAACGGACATAAAAGTGCAGGTATTTCGGATAATTATTTAAAAATGGAGTGGGTAAAACGTGTTGGAAAAAAACAAAATTGGTTAAGTCTTGCGTTGGATTTGCATCAATTCTTTACACCCAATAAAGTAATGGATTTGAACAAAAGCTACAAAAGTAATTTAGGACAAGAGGTGGATTTGACAATTAAATACGAGATTAACGAGTTTGTGACACTTCTCGGAGGATATTCGTTTTACGCAACGAACGAAACGATAAAATTTTTGAAAGGTGTTCCAAACGCACGTTTTGCGCAACAATGGGCATGGATGTCGGTAAACATTACACCAAATTTGTTTGAGGTTAAAACCCCATATAAACAACGTCCTCCTCATAGAGATGGAGTGGTTGAAGTACGTAAAATACCATTTTAAATAGATTAAATAAGAAAAAGTAAAATAAATATAAATAAGTAGTAACAATTAAAATTTAGAGTCATGAAAATGAAAAATTTAATTTTGAGTGCATCTGCATTAAGTATGATGTTTGCACTGACAAGCTGTAGCCCGAAAGCTGAGGGCAACGGAACAGCAAATGCGAAAAATCCATTAGATATGGTTACATCGGGTAATGCCGAAGTATTGGAAGTAACGGGTGCACCTCATGTTCCTGCGCCTGTTGGAGACAGAGGACCGAAAAAATGGATTGTGAATTTGGAAACAACTGAAATTATTGAAGAAATCGAACCAGGTGTGAAATTCACGTATTGGACATTCAATAATACCGTTCCGGGAAGTTTTATCCGTGTTAGAGTAGGGGACGAGGTTGAATTGCGTTTGAAAAATTCAGCAAACAGCGTTTTGCCACACAACATCGACTTACACGCTGTAACAGGACCAGGTGGAGGAGCTGAAGCAACAACTGCTGCGCCAGGACAAGAGGCGGTTGTGAGTTTCAAAGCTCTTAACCCAGGACTTTACGTTTACCACTGTGCTGCGCCTCCTGTACCTATGCACATCGGAAACGGCATGTATGGTTTGATTTTGGTTGAACCAGAAGGAGGTTTACCAAAAGTGGACAGAGAATATTACATCATGCAAGGAGATTTCTACACAAAAGCGTCAGAAACAACTGCAGGATTGTTAGAATTTGACAATGACAACGCAGTTGCAGAACAACCTGATTATGTATTGTTCAATGGTAAAAAAGGAGCATTGTTAGGTAAAAATATGATTGAAGCAAAAGTTGGCGAAACTGTACGTATGTATGTAGGTAACGGTGGACCAAACTTGACATCTTCTTTCCACGTAATTGGCGAAATTTTCGACAATGTTTATTTAGAAGGTGGTTCAACTGTGACACACAACGTCCAAACAACAATGATTCCTGCTGGTGGTGCAGCTATCGTAGAGTTTAAAGTAGATTACCCAGGCGAATATGTATTGGTTGACCACTCTTTGTCAAGAGCGTTTAACAAAGGAGCAATCGGTAAATTGAAAGTTACAGGTGAGGCTAATCCAATTATCCACAGCAAAGTAAAATAAGTAACATCTAAATTTTGACATCATTGAAAACACAAGCATTTTATATCGCATTTAGCTTATTCGCAGTATTATTCACTTCGTGTGAACAACAAAATGCGGTAAAAAAACAACGACATGATGTTCAAAATAGTGACTTACAAAAAACAATAAGCACAACTAAAATGGCATATATTTCGGGAGGGGAATATATGCCGTTTTATGGTGCTATTGACAGCAACGAAGTATATGTTGCGCCTTTTTTAATGGACGAACGACAAGTGACAAATGCCGAATTTTTGAAATTTGTTACCGATAATCCACAATGGCGAAAATCAAATGTTTCACGTATTCATGCAGACACCAATTATTTGAAAGATTGGGTTTCGGATTTGGAATTACCTAAGAATGCCAAATCGGACGCTCCCGTAACAAATATTTCGTGGTTTGCAGCAAAAGCATACGCCAAAAGTGTCGGTAAACGAATGCCAACTTTAGACGAGTGGGAATTTGTCGCTATGGCTGATACAGACACGGTTAATGCACGTGATAAGAAAACGTATTCGAGTTCCATTATCAGTCTGTATATGCAAAAAGATAGACAATATAATTCGGTCAAACAGTCTAAGCCAAATGCATGGAACGTTTACAATATGTTCGACCTTGTGTGGGAATGGACAGATGATTTTAATTCCATTTTGACCGTTGGCGATTCCCGAACAGGAACGAATGAAGATAAGAACTTATTTTGTGCCGCAGGCGGTTCGAGCGCAACAGATGTCAACAATTATGCGGCGTATATGCGTTTTGCAATGCGTACATCTGTCAAAGCGAGATACTGTATTTCAAATCTCGGTTTTCGCTGTGCTAAAGACACAATTATTGAATAAAAACTAAATTTATGAAAGCATTCAGCATTATTTTATCCGTAGCAGTATTCCTATTTTCCTGCGCAGGAAACAAGCAAAAAGAATTAAAGGATTTGCCCGAAAATTCGATTTTTCATCTGACTTCCAATTGGAAAAATCAAGATAATGAATCCTTGCAATTAAATGATTTACGAGGAAAAACACTCGTTGTCGTGATGATTTACACCTCGTGTCAAAGTGCTTGCCCGATTTTGGTGTCCAAGATGAAACAAATTGAACGCCAAATCGACCCGAAATACATGGAAAATGTCAATTTGGTTTTGGTAACAATCGACCCCGAAAATGACACGCCCGAAAAGTTAAAGCAATTTGCAAAATTAAATCAAATGAACGACCCTCAATGGACGTTTTTAACTTCCAATGAAGACGATACGCAAGAATTAGCAAATGTCTTAGCGATGAAATACAAAAAAATCGACCCAATTGATTTTTCTCATTCCAATATTATTACCATTTTTAGCCCTGAGGGAGAAATGGTTATTCAAGAAGAAGGCTTGGAAATCAACGTTAAAAAAGTTGCTGAAACGGTTAATAAGACGGTGAAAGTATTTAATTAGACAAAAAGACATAAGAATGATGTTAAGATGTTATGACAAATAAGGGAACAATGACAAAACAAAAAAGGCTATCATTTCGATAGCCTTTTTTAGTTTGTTTAATTTTAGTTGATTACAACTTCACCATTTTTTGTGTTGTTGAGATACCGTTTACAGTCATTTTAACCATATAAATTCCGTTGTTTAAACTCGCTGTAGAAACTACTGTTCCGTTTGATGCAACACCATTGAAAACGATTTTTCCTGTTTGGTCGATAATTTGAACATCTGCAGTTTCAAAAGAACCAAAAATGTTTAATTCATCTTTTACAGGGTTTGGTGCTAATTTGAAATCAACGTTTGCTAATTTATTTGTTGACAATGTATCTGGTTCCCAAATATTAATAGGCTCATATTTACTCAAAACAATTGATTGTATACCAAGCGGAAGTGCCATTGTGATGTGAATAAAAACTGGCTCATTTTCGTTATCTAAATCGTAATATTCAAATTGTTCCATGATAACTTCCATGTCGCCAAACGGTGTACTCGTTGCAATCGTATCAACAAGGTATAAACGAGAAACATTTGCAACGGTGTCATTCCCAACGATTAACGTTCCATGTCCATCATATTTTGAAGAATGTTTTCCTGTTGCAGGATTGTTTGGTAAGATACCAGGTACATCAATTGTTCCTGAATATGCGTTACTTGTACCATCGTTGTAAGCAAAAGGATACGAAATAATTGTTGCAGGAGCATCATACTTAATTGTGATTGCTCCAAGACTAGCTTCTTCTAATACAGTACCTGTTCTTTGACGTTCTGTTGCAGACGAAAGTAAAAAGTCAGTCATTAAACCACTGATTTCTACTGATTTTGTAGCATCTGGAAATTCCGTATTTCCAATAACTGTGTCAATAACCATGGCTTGTGTTGCACCATCAATTTTAGCTAACTCAGAATAATCCCAAGTTACATTAGCACCAGCAATAGCTTTGTAATTAGGAGCTGCAGAATCACAAACAAAAAGATTGTACGTACCATTTGTAGGTTCGTTTGCTTGCGTGAAAGTATTTTGTGCAAAAGAATAACCTGCTACGAAAATACTTAATGAAAGTAATGATTTTTTCATTGTTTTTTAGTTTTAAATTTTGACAAAGATATAAAATTCCATTGAAATTCACATTATAGAACGTTTATTATTTCAAAAATGGTTGGTAAAATGGATAAATAATTTCGCAAAAAGTTTTAAAAGTACCAAAAATCAAGGTTTTTGAGTTGTAAAAAAATGTGTGTAATTTCAATAAAATGTTTATTTTTGCACACTTAAAATTCATAAAATCATGTTTGAAAATCTTACCGACAAGTTTGAAAGAGCGTTTAAAGTATTAAAAGGTCACGGGCAAATTACGGAAATCAACGTAGCCGAAACCTTAAAAGAAGTGCGTAGAGCATTGCTTGATGCCGACGTAAACTTTAAGACTGCAAAGGAATTTACAGCGAAAGTAAAAGAAATTGCATTAGGTAGAGATGTGTTGAAAGCTGTTTCCCCAGGGCAAATGATGATTAAAATTTGTCACGAACAGTTGGTGGAATTAATGGGAAGTAACGAAACTCCGATTAATTTTCAAGGAAACCCAGGAATTATTTTAATGTCGGGTTTACAAGGTTCGGGAAAAACAACTTTTTCAGGAAAATTAGCCAATTATTTAAAGTCTAAAAAAGGTAAAAATCCTTTGTTGGTTGCCTGTGACGTTTACCGCCCTGCGGCGATAGACCAATTACACGTTTTGGGCGAACAATTAGGCATTGAAGTGTATTCAAACAGAGAAGAAAAAAATCCTGTTGAAATTGCGAAAGCAGCTATCCAATACGCAAAAAGCAAATCATTTAACGTTGTCATTGTCGATACGGCTGGTCGTTTGGCGGTTGACGAGCAAATGATGAACGAAATTGAGCAGGTTAAAAATGCAATTAATCAAACGGAAACCTTGTTTGTTGTGGATTCCATGACAGGACAAGATGCCGTAAATACAGCGAAAACATTTAACGAACGCTTGGATTTTGACGGTGTTGTGTTGACGAAATTAGACGGTGACACACGAGGTGGTGCAGCGTTGTCAATTAAAGCGATTGTCAACAAACCAATTAAATTTGTCGGTACGGGCGAAAAAATGGAAGCGATTGACGTTTTCTATCCAAGTCGTATGGCAGACCGTATTTTGGGCATGGGTGACGTTGTTTCCTTGGTAGAACGTGCGCAAGAGCAGTTTGACGAAGAAGAAGCACGCAAACTTCAAAAGAAAATCCAAAAAAATCAATTCGATTTCAACGATTTCTTGGCGCAATTGCACCAAATCAAAAAAATGGGTAACATGAAAGATTTATTGGGAATGTTACCAGGAATGGGGAAAGCGTTAAAAGATGTTGATATTCAAGATGATGCATTCAAACACATCGAGGCGATTATTTATTCGATGACACCAGCAGAGCGCACCAATCCCGAAATTATCAATGGCGCACGTAAAAATCGTATCGCCAAAGGTAGTGGAACGTCTGTACAAGAAATCAACAAACTAATCAAACAATTTGACGGCACACGCAAAATGATGAAGATGATGTCAAACCCTAAAAACATGATGGGTATGATGAAACAATTCAAAGGAATGGGCGGTGGAATGCCGGGAATGTAAATTTAGACATTAAGACCCGCTACGCTGTAAGACGAAAGACCGCTTCGCTAAAAGACAAAAGCTGACGTTAGGATTTTAAGATATTATGACGTTAAGACGGTTTCCTGAAAACGAACATTTCGGTTGTTCTACCAATATTTCTTTGCGCCCTCTGCGCCTCCTTTGCATCTTTGCGGTTAATTTTCTTGCAAATAAAAGCGAAAAAACTATCTTTGTAAGAAATTTTTAAAACACAAATTATGAAAAATCTAAAATTAGCCCTTGTAGCTGTTATTTTATTCTTGGGAATGAGCAATGTAAATGCGCAAGCGCAAAAGACTGTCATTATCAAAACGTATGAATTGGCAGGCTCATTATTCAAATCCAAAATGGTCGTGACAGATCCGTCAGGTAAAACGGAGACAATCATTATGAAAACGTTAAATTGGGGTAAAATCGAAAATATTGCTGCTGAAAATAGCGCAATTCTTCAAGATGAAATTAACAAGTGGAAAAAAGAAGGTTACGTCATTGACGGATTAACTTCTGGCGGTTTAGGTGATGGAATTATGGTCACAACCGTTGTTCTATCTAAGGATTAGCAAGGTGTGAAAATACCCATTTCAACAGCAGATGTTACGTTATTAAAATGGCTGAAACTATCCAAATCAACTATTTTTATTTGGATAAATGCTCTTGTGATGTTGACAGGTTTGCTGTTTCTGCATTGGTCGGCAGAAATCGTTGTGGTGGCGTATTTTTTTGAAACGATTATTGTTGCCGTAATTGCTCTTTTTAAGTTGTTTTTTACGGCAATTTACACCAAGGGAAAACCCATAATAGACGAGCGTTATCGCTATTTGGACTTAGTGGCTATTCCTTTTTTTGCGTTTGTTTATGCTTTTGCGATTTTCATACAGTCGGTGTTTGCGTTTGTCTTTCTACAAATGAATCAACCTGCACTTACTAACCCGATAGATGTGGGGAATAATTTCATGTTGTATCTGAGCCAACCCGAAACGCTATGGATTTACGGAAGTATCATTTTGATGAACGCAGGAACAGCTACAACGCAATTTTTTGTTCCTCGAAAATTTAAGGCTGCTAATTTGGAACACGTTGCCCACGAACCTTTTGGGCGTATTACAATCCAACAAATTATGGTCATTATTACAGGCTATCTCTTTTTAACGTTTCATTTTTCGTCTTATATTGCTATTGTTTTTATCCTTGTTAGTTTTTGCGTTGATTTAATTCTTGTGATGAAGCAAGAAGAAAAAATGAAAGCCCAACAATTACACGAGATTCCCGATTTGGAAAATAAAAAGGGTAGAAGAAGCATTTAATTTACACCTGTTTTTTCTTAAAAACGGACTTTATTATTATTTTTGGAACGTAAATTGATTACGTCAGCGAAAAATAATAAATTATGAAGCATTTTTTTACCCTACTTCTTTTAAGTACCGTACTTCTTTTTAACGCCTTTAACACTTCTTTTGGGCAAGTTACAAAACGAACACACAGCAATTATTTTCTAACGCCCGAAATTGGTGTGACCTATTCCGATGCGGATATTTCCACACGCACATCACTTGGTTTGGGATTAAAGTTTGGTTACACGTATGCCAAATACCGAAATGTTGAATTTGACCTTAGAGGTCGTTATTTTGTTGGGCAATGGTTGGGACAAAATAGACATAATTCCGATTTGACAAATTACGCTGGCGGAATTTACAGCGATGCAAACTCGGATTATCAAAATTCGTTGGGGTATGTGGTTCGAAACAACAAAACGGTCAACAATAACTTCGCTTTGGAAGGACTTTTGCGTTTTAATGTTGGAGCGAAACGCATTTTTGCACCGTATATTTTTGGTGGAATTGCAGCATCGGTTTACAACGTGAAAAGTAATTTGCTTGATAGTGACGGTTTTATTTATGCTTACGAACCTGATTTTGTTCCAGCAACGAAAGCTCACTACGACAAAATTCAAGATAAATTTTACGAAACAAAAGTTTACGGAAACAAAATTTTCGGTTCGTTGACAGGAAATGTCGGTCTTGGTTTTAGTGTAAATGTTAGTGATGGCTTTCGTATCGGCTTAGAACACACGATGTCGTTTACAAACAAAGATAATTTTGACGGCTATGAGGCAAGTAAAAAATTCGTGAAAAACGACGTTTATTATTTTACAAATCTTTATTTTCAGTTTTATTTAAAAGGTAGAAAATACCGTTCAGATGAAAAGCGAAATCCAGTAAATGACAATACAACTACCACGAATACTACGACTACACCACCGTGTATATCGCCAACTGTTCGCATTATCAATCCAAGTCAGCAAGGCGAAACGGTAGAAAGTGAATTTTATGAATTTTTTGCAACGGTTTCAAACGTTACGGACAAAAACGATATTAGTGTAAATGTCAACGGAAGACAAATTTATGATTTCAAATTCAATGCGCAAAACGGTAGAATTTCGACCTACGAAGTGTTAGTAAATGGACAAAATTCATTCTCGGTAAGTGCTAGAAATGCGTGTGGTTCGAACCAACAAACGTCAACGGTTATCTATCAACAACGAATGCCCGAACCGCCTGTCGTTTATTTCACAAATCCTGCGACAAGTCCGATTACGACCACAGCTAATAATTTTAATATCGTTGCTAAAGTGTTGAATGTTAGCGGAAAAAGTAGTATTACATTTAAACAAAACGGTACTGTCAACAATAACTTTTCGTATAACAACAATACCAAAGAATTAACGTCGTATGTTGTGTTGCAAAACGGAAGTAATGTTTTTGAAGTAACAGGCACAAACCAAGACGGAACGGCTGTTGCAACGACTGTAATTATTTACGGAAGAACACCAGCTTGTCAAAATCCGATTATTTCTATGAAACAACCAAGCAATAATCCCGAGCATACAAACAGTCCAGCTTATACGTTGATTGGAAACGTAATGAATGTCGATACTCGCAATCAAATTTCCGTGACTTTGAATAATCAAGCGACTACGACATTTACGTTTAACACAAACGAAAAATCGCTGAATGCCCGAATGCAACTCAAACAAGGAGCGAATACGGTAACAATTACAGCAAAAAATAATTGCGGAACGACAACTGAAACTTATACAATTATTTATACACCTACACAAGTAAATCCACCGACGGTTTCGTTTGTAACGCCTTATCAGTCAAATACTTCGGTTGCGAATAGTAATTATACGTTTGTGGCGACAACGACCAATATCAGCAATGCGAGCCAAATCAAAGTTTCGTTTAACGGTGTAAACCTTACGAATTTTAGTTTTGCCTCAGATAATCGCCAAATTTTGTTTAATACACCACTTATCGAGGGAAATAACGTTGCGACAATCGTTGTGACTAACAATGATGGAACGGCTACGGCAACGACAACCGTTTTATATCGTAAAGTTGTCAATGCACCAACGGTTCAATTTACCGACCCAAGTATTTCGCCGAAATCGGTGTTTAAAAATACGTATAACCTTGTCGCTCAAACGACGAATGTAACAGCTCAATCGCAAATTTCATTTTATGTAAATGGTTCAAAAACAACTGCTTTCAATTTCAACCCTGCGACAAATACCGTAACGTACAGTGCAATGTTGAACGAGGGCGCAAATGTGTTTAAAATTACGGTTCAGACAAATGGAGGTTCGGCACAAGACGAAACGACTATTATTTATATGAAACGTCAACTTGCCAAAATTCCAACGGTTCAATTTACTTCGCCAAGTTCGTCTATCGAAGTGAAAACGAACGCTTACAACTTAATTGCACAAACGGAAAACGTTGAAAATAACAGTCAAATTTCGATTACTAAAAACGGAAATGCTCTTACAAATTTTACGTTCAACGCCAATACACAAACGGTTAATTTCTCTTCAGCATTAGACGAAGGTAATAATAAATTTGTGATAAAAGTCACTACAAACGGCGGTTCGGCGCAAGATGATGTAAACATCAAATACAACAGAGAAGTGATTATTCCGATGCCAACGGTGAAATGGACAAATCCAGCAAGTTCGGGAATGGCTTATATGTTTGAAGCGTATGATTTTAAAGCGGTTGCGAAAAATGTTTATGCGAAAAATAAAATCGCAATTACGTTTAACAACAATCCTGTAACAGATTTCAATTATTCGGCAACAAGTGGCGAAATAACGTTTTCGGGTAAATTAGCGAAAGGAAACAACACGCTGAAAGTTCAAGTTTCTAACGATGCAGGAAATGCAACAGACGAAACATCAATCGTTTACCGTGTACCAGTTGTGATTTGCGATAAACCTGTGGTAACAATCAATAAACCGACGACGGAAAATGTTTCGGCAGCGTATAAATTGACAGGTAAAATTACAAATATCACCAACGAACAAGGGGCAACCGTGATTTTGAACGGTACGTCAATTGGTAATCTTTCAGCGTATAACGCAAATGACAAAACGTTTATAGCTAATTTGAACTTAACAGAAGGAACAAATGTTGTTGAAGTAAGAGCAACGAATAAATGTGGTATTTCCTCAGCGTTTATAAACTTGAATGTAGCGACGTGTTATGCTCCTGAAATTGGATTTATAACACCACAAACAGCAAGTGCAAGCACAGAAAACACAACATATTCTGTTTCGTTTGGTGTGACACACATTGCCAATCAAAATCAGCTTTCAATGACGGTAAATGGAACTGCACAAACGCTTACGTTTGACAAAGTAAACAACCGTGTGAACGCAACGGTTAATTTAGTTGTTGGCACAAATACGATTGTTTTGAACGCAACGAATGAATGTGGAAAAGCAAACAAGACACTTACGATTACTCGAACAGTTTGTAACAAACCAACAATTTCTGTAACGAATGTTTCGGCGAATAACAACGGAACGACAATGAATAAATTCTTTAGCTTGACGGCAAATGTTAAAGAAATTGATAATAACAGTCAAATCAGCGTGACACAAAACGGAACGGCTGTAAACTTTGTTTTCAATGCAAATACGAAAGTTTTGACTTTGGATTTGAACAACAAATTAGGTAAAAACACGATTGTCATCAAATTGACTAACAAATGTGGTGTTGAAACATACACACACGTTTACACGCAACAAGAAGACCCAAATGCCAAACCACCAATTGTGAAGTTTACCAAACCAACTTCGGTAGTAACGGTTGAGGAAAGTGCATATAGTTTTTCGGCGACAACATCTTATGTGACCGAAAAAGGTCAGTTGGCTGTTAAATTGAATGGTCAAACGGTGAGTTTTAACTTTAACCAAGGAACGATTACTTTTAATGGAACGTTGAAAGAAGGTAATAACACAGCTGTTATTTATGCTGTTACGCCTTACGGTTCGGCAGAGGCAACTGCAACGGTTAATTACGTGAAGAAACCGACTGTTGTTCCGCCTGTGATTACGATTACTTCGCACAGTTGTCCAATTCAGTTGTCCGCAGGATTAAATACGATTTCGGGTAATGTGACTAATGTTCAAAATGTGAATGATGTCAAATTTTACATCGACAATGCTGAAATAAACAACGTAACGAAAAATTTCGCAAACGGCAAAGTAACGTTTACATATAGCATTACGGCACGTTCTTCAAACACAACTCAAACGCTAAAAATCACTGCAACAAACAGTGCGCAAACGGTAACAAAAACGTGCGTTATCAAATACCCTTCGACAAATAATAGTGGTACTGGAAATTCAGGCGGAAGCAACGCTCCAACTATACCAACTAAAACACGTCAAACGCCTGCTGGACAGAATGTTAAGATAGAAAATATCGAAAGCACACCGATTGAAACACCAATCAAAAGCGGAAATATTAAAAGTGGAAATATTAGAACGACAAAACCGTGATTCGAGTTAAGAGTGTAGAGTGATATAAAAAACAAAAATTCCCTCAATTGAGGGAATTTTTTTTACCTAACCTAACCACTATTCACTGAAAAGACTTTAAGTCGTAAGACTCAAATCTGAGACAAAGGTATAAATAGATTGGAAATACACAAGTAAATTTTAGTTAATTTTTCTTGTGAAAACCCCGTTAAATCTTCATCTTTAGCAATGAACTGTCTTATCACCTAAAAAAAATGTATCTTTGTTTCCATGAAATACAGCGCATTTATTTTAATAGTTAGTTTTTTCGCTTTTGGGGCGTGTAAGTCGAATAAAACGCCTGAAAAAGAGACGGTTGTTGAGCCACAATTTGGCGAAGATAGTGACGACCCTAATTTGCCGTTGGACGAGCGTGCGCAAAAGCAAGCGTATTTTAAATTGGGTATTCCAAGCAACGAAAAATGTGACATTCAGCTACATCAAGCCTACCTCAATGACGACAATTTATCCGATGCGATTGTGACGATTAACCGACTTTCATTTGCAGAATTTCGCTGTAAAAATCTGAAAAATTACGAAATTTTAAATCGTGACGGCTTTGTTGGGAACTACAATTACATCATGATTTATGACGGCGCAACAAATAAATTTTCAATTCCTGTTCCTATTCCGTCAAGTGCGAAAAAAGTTTTAAACGTGGATTTTGAATACATTTTTTCGGAATCATACACGACACCTGTGATTACATACCGCATTAAAGATGCTGAATTTAAAAATTTCTATCGCCTTTCGGACGGTGTTATGGACAAAGTTTTTAAGATGAAATCGTATGAAGATGTAGGCAAAAAAACCGAAAAAGCATACAGTTATGAAATCCAAAAAGACGGTATGTTTTCGTTTGCCAAAGACATTAAAGTTTTTGACGCAACCCTAACAAACAGCCAAGAAATTAGTAACGATTGGTTTGGAGCAAAAGCCCAGATAAAACCAACAAAAACCTTAGATAAAGTATGGTATTTTGATCCCAAACGGAATGGGTATGTTACGCCTAATTAAAAATACTAACATGAAAACACTAACAACCTTATTTGTTTGTATTGTTTTGACTCTATTTTCTTCTTGTAATCAACGACAAAAACAAGAAAACGTGGTCACTAAAAGCGTAGATACATTAACGACAATAACGGAAAAACTACCCGTAAATGAAGAAGAAAAGACGTTTAGGTATGATGTTGATGATTTACCCGATGAATTATTAGAATTTATACCGACAAATTATTCTATATTGAACAACACATCGGGCGACTTAAATTTGGACGGAATAAACGACTGCATACTTGTACTTAAAAAAAATGGCGAAGACACGTTGTCTGATGTAACTGAAAACCCCGAAAGAAGACCATTATTAATTTTATTGCGTGATAAAAACAACAAACTAAAACTTGCTAAAAGAAATGACAATACGGTTCTTTGTGTTGATTGCGGTGGAGTGTTGGGTGACCCTTTTATGGGAATAACAATTAAAAATGGCTATTTTTCTGTTGAACACTACGGCGGAAGTGCTTGGCGTTGGACATACATCGTCACGTACAAATATTCCAAAGAAGACAATGAATGGTTGTTACACAAAGCAGGTGGCGATAGTTATCACACGAGTGAGCCAAATAAAGTCGAAAGTAGCGTTCGAACGACCAAAGATTTTGGGAAAGTGAAATTTGAAACGTTTGACATTTATGAGGAATGAGAAAAATTACGCTTTTTCGTCTTCTTTCACAACAATCACATCTTCTTGTAAATCAGTAACTTCTTCGGTGTTATTTAATTCTTCGGGTGTTTCTGTTGGTGGTGTTTGTGAGTAATTTTTGGTGTAGGAAATGGAATTTAGTGATTTATCCACTTCATTTAATTCACGTTCGACAGGAGCGACAATGTTTTGTTCAAAATTTCGGTTTGCGTCTTCAAAAATCCCGTCCAAATTCATGTCTCTTTTGATATTCATACCCGATTTGGAAAGTTCCGACTTCAAATCATCAGAGGCTTGTTTGATTTGGTAAATTGTTTTGCCAAAGGTCTTTGCAATCCCTGGAATACTCTTCGGCCCGAAAAAAATGAGAATAACAAAAAGAATAAGTAAAATCTCCGAACCTCCTATATCTTCTAAAAATAAAAGCATCTCTAAATTTATTGAGTAACAAAAGTACACATTTTATTGAAGAAAATGTTTTTTCTTTATTCTTTTTACGCTAATTACGTCAGTTGCGTTCCGTCGAAAAATCAATGCGACCGTCCGTCTTCGAGCAAAAATTATGAAATCCTCCCCCTGCACCCCCTCCAAAGGGGGAAACTAAATCGGTCTTTCGTCTTTTGTCTTTTGTCTGATGTCTTTCGTCTTAACATCATAATATCATAACGTCTTAACGTCCAATTACTTTATCCGCATCATTGTCACGAGCGACGTTGCCACGTGTTTCTGTTCGTTTTCGATAGGAGAGTAGATGTCTGTTTGGACAACGGAAATCTTTTTTCCGCCACGGATAACTTTGGATTTAGAAACGATATTGTCGCCCATGGCAGGTTGCAAAAAATTGACTTTTAATTCCACCGTTACTACATAAACGTCTTCTTCGTAGTGCGAAACAGCCGCAAATCCCGAAGAAATATCAACCAAAGATGAAATAATTGCGCCGTTAAACATTCCTGCTTTGCGTGTTGCAAACGATAGTTTTGGAACTTTGATAGACACAAAATCCTTTTCCAATTCCATTAATTCAGCGTTGAACAATTTGACCATTTCTGAATTATGAAATGTTTTGAGCATCAACTGTCGTTTTTCGTCTGTCATCATTCGCAAATTAACGTCGAAAAACTCGGAGAAAATGCTATCCATGCACCCAATCCTCCGTTTGAGATGTTTCCAACAGCGTTTGCTGGTAATGTCATAGGACTTCCGCCACCTATTTTTTGTTGCAATATAGCATTTAAAAAGCGGAATAAATTATGTTCGTAATTGGAAAATTTGACTTCGACGGTATCGCCCCGATGAAACAAACCCCTGTATTTTCCGTCTATGCTTTCATCATCGTACGTTGTGGGGTTGTCCATGAAAAATTCAAAAGTTAAACCATTAAAAAATTCATCGTCAAAATACGACATAAAAGGTCGGAAAAAACGTTGGTCAATCGCTTGTCCTGTTGAATCTACATTTAAACGACGCACTTGATACGAATAACCATTACGCATACTGATTGGGTCTTTTAAAAAGTGATGTACATAACCATAATCAGGTGTTTTACTTTCGGCTTTCCAATAGGAATTTATTAAGTCTATTGGTTCTAAAATTTTGGAATCTGCCTCGTAGGTTTTTCCTTCAAATTCAACAGTCAAATGGTAATTTTTTCCAACTTCGCCTTTAAAATTATTATCCAACCCAACATACGCACAAACAGTCACTTGCCCCATTAATTCGGTAGGAATACCCAAGAAATTAGCAACCGTAGTGTCCATTCCCGCAGGAAGATTATCGGTACAGATTTCTGTCAATTGAATGGTTGTTGTACCGTCAGAAACCCAAACTTTTGCGCCTGTCAAATAACTGCCTAACGCTTCGATTTGCGAAGTCGGACTGTAAACATTTTTGGTTTTTGAAATCAAAATAAAAGGGAAACCGCCTGTTTCGATTGAGCCTTCAATTACAATTTTTTCCTCAAATCCTGGGATATTCACTTTAACAGGTTTGGAACAACTGTACATCGTGAAAGCTACTAAAATAGCTAAAAAGCTCTTCGCTAAAGGCTTATTTAAAAATGAATAGAACGTTGTATTTGACATCTTCATATACTGATTTTTTAAAATTCGAAATTCCATGTGACACTCGGTAAAACAGGAAATAAAGAAACTTGTTTTACGGTCATCGCAAATTCACTACTCGTCAAACCGCCATTCGTTGACAGGTACAAAAAGTACGGATTTGCTCGGTTATAAAGGTTATAAACAGAAACATTGACGTTGTGACGGACTTTTTTCAAAACCTTCGTTTCTTGTCCATCAACGATCTTCATTTTCTTTTTATAAGGATTATCAAACCACGTAGCAGACAAGTCTAAGCGATGATAATCGGGCATACGTGTCGAGTTGCGACCGCCATATTCCATAACAATATCTTGGTTGTAAATGTACCAACTTGCAGGCATGGTCAACGTGTTTCCTGTGGCGTAAACGAAATTCGCAGAAAATGTCCAATTTGCATTTAATTTATAGCTTAAAACGACATTCAAATCGTGTCTTCTGTCGTATTTGGCAGGGAAATACGTTGCCTGAATTTGTGGAAAAAGACGTTCTGACTTACCCAACGTATAACCAACCCAACCTGTGAATTTACCCGAAACTTTCTTGATGAAAAACTCCACGCCGTAACTTCTTCCGTTGCCCGAAACTAATTGATTATCAATATTGTCGTTTACGTTATCTGTTGGTGCTGAACCATTAGCAAATTCGACTAAATTATACATTCCTTTGTAATATACTTCTACGGAAGATTCAAATTTGCCGTCAAAAAAATCTTTGAAATAACCGATTGTTGCTTGCCACCCCGATTGCGGTTTGATTTTTTCAGTTGCTGGATGCCAAATGTCGCCTGGGAATGAAACGGCAGTCATCGAGGCAACGTGTAAATATTGGTAATTAACCGAAAATCCTGCTTTGATAGAACTGTTTTTACCTAACAAAATACGTGTCGAAATACGTGGTTCTAAACCGTGATGAAATTTGATTAAATCGCCTCGGTTGTACTTCGTGATACTGTCGGGTTTGAGTGGTACTTTGACATAACGTTCAAAAGGCCCAACAAAGTGAAACATACTGTAACGCAAACCAACGTTCAAACGCCATTTTTCGGTAATGTCCCAATCATCAGCGATAAAAAATGCTGTTTCGTGCGCATTTAAACGTTGTTGATTTCCTGTTTGAAGTGCAACCGAATCTTGGCTCATGCTTACACTTGCAGGCGTAAATTGATGATATGTGTAATCCACACCATAGCGAATACGGTGGCGAATGTTGGGCAAATACGTGAAATCAACACGTCCGCCGATGTCTTTGATACCTGTTCCCATGGAAACTCTGTAAGTGTCCATACTGGTTGTCATGTTAATATCATAACCTGTGTAAATCGCACTCACATTCATAAAATGTTTGGGACTAAACAAGTGATTCCAACGGATTGAAGCCATTTTATTTCCCCAAGGCATTTTCATTTGCATATCATCGCCTTTTTGCCCGAAGCTAAATTTATCTTCGCCGATATACGAACTTAGATACAAGTTGTCTTTGTCAGAAAGTTTGAAGTTTAATTTCAAATTCAAATCATAAAAATAATAACCCAATCCGCTCAAATTAGGATTTCGATTGATAATCGGTTTCATCAAAATATCAATGTAGGTTCTGCGTCCTGCAATCATAAATGAACTTTTGCCTTTCTGAATAGGCCCATCAACTTCCAAGCGTGACGAAATTAAGCCAATTCCTCCGTTGACGTGGTATTTCTGCATATCGCCCTCACGCATTTTGATACGCATAGCCGAGGAAATTCTCCCTCCGTAATCAGCTGTCATTCCGCCTTTCATCAACTCGACATTGCTAATCGCATCGGCATTGAAAACCGAGAAAAAACCGAATAGGTGAGAGGCATTGTAAATTTGACCCTCATCGAGTAAAACTAAATTTTGGTCGGGGCCACCACCACGCACATAAAATCCTTGACTTCCCTCGCCAACAGACGAAACACCAGGCATCGTTTGTATCGTTTTGATGATGTCAA
>DAOMPZ010000033.1:0-3866 GCA_035445045.1 Crocinitomicaceae bacterium
TCTTGTTTTTCCATAATAAGTCTAAATGTTGTCAACTTATTTCAGGACGGGACATTAATTTTAAACAAAAAAGACTGTCAAATTTGGCAGTCTTTTTTGTTTACTAATTTAAAATCCTTGTTATTTCTCACTTCCAAACTGTCACATATTCTAGAGGCTTGCGGTGTGCTTTTGGCCATTCGATAGCAGGGTAACCGATGTAAAACAGACCTACGCATTGGTCTTTTTCGCCGATTTCCAAAAATTCTTTAAATGCAGTTAATTTAATCAATTTGGGTGTTGCCCAAAAACCGCCCAAACCGTACGCTGTACACGTCAGGTGCATATTTTGAATAGCACTTGCAACTGCGCCAAATTCGTCTTCTTCACTGATTTTTTCCTTTTCATCACGCTTTAAAATAACCGCAACCACAACGGAAGATTGCAACGGTCTGTTGGTTAATTTTTTGATTTTCATCTCGTTATGCTGGTCAACAGGTATGTTTTCAAGGTATAACGAAACTAATTTTTGACTTAACGCTTGTCGGCTTTCTTCGCTCATAAACACTTGAAAACGCCACGGTTGCGTATTACCGTGTGTAGGTGCCCAAAGTGCGTTATTCAAAATAACGTCTAATTGGTCTTTCAATACTTTGCGTTCCGAAAATTGTTCGGGATAAATCGTTCTTCTGTTTCTAATTAATTCGTTGATTTCCGATAAGTTATATTTCATCGCCTTGAATGTTTTGAGGATTAAAAGGAATAATTTGTTGGTCTTTCCATTGTACTAAATGAAAACCGTTTTTATCGAGTATGCCAAACGTTTGATAAAAGAGCCATTCGCCTAAGTTATAATACGTTGCATCTTGATTTATGCTTAATTTTAACGGTAAATGTCGGTGTCCGAAAAGGTACAAATCACGGTGTTTTTGGCTTTCTTTGCGTTGGCAATATTGATACAGCCATTCATTTTCTTTACCTAAATAAACTCTGTCTGATGTACCTGTCGTTTTTCGGCTTTTGTAAGACGACCAATTCGCCAAACCAATACCAAAATTTGGGTGCAAACGTGCAAATGCCCATTGACAAATTTTTGATGCAAAAAACTTCTTGAGCAATTTATATTTGGTATCTCCTGGTCCTAAACCGTCGCCGTGACCGACAAGAATAGATTTGCTGAAATAACTGACTTCGATTGGCTTGCGGATTATTTCAACGCCTAATTCTTTGGGCAAATAATAAAAAATCCACATATCATGGTTGCCTGTGAACCATTTTACAGGAATTCCGCTATCCGTAAATTCGGCTATTTTTCCCAAAAAACGTATAAAACCTCGTGGCGCAACCGTTTTGTATTCAAACCAAAAATCGAAAATATCCCCCACCAAGTAAAGTTCTTGACAGGAACTTTTTATCGTGTCCAAAAGCAGACAAACTTGGCGTTCACGTTCTTTGCTGACTTCCTCGTTGGGTGCGCCAAAATGAAAGTCGGAAAGGAAATATATTTTCTTGTTTTCGTCGTTCACAATCAGAAACCGAAAATTTGTTCCAAGTAATTTTTCAAATCATCGCCACGCACGTTGGTTGCGATAATTTTTCCGTCTTTGTCGATTAAAACGGTAAACGGAATGCCCGAAACTTGATATTGTTTTGCCACTTCATTGCCCCATTGCTTGAGGTCGCTTACGTGATTTTCCCACGTCAAACCGTCTTTTTCAATTGCGGCAAGCCACGCATTTTTATCTTTATCCAACGACACGCTCATCACGGTAAAACCTTTGTCTTTGTACTTATTATAGTTCGATACCACATTCGGGTTTTCTCTACGACAAGGCCCACACCACGATGCCCAAAAATCCAATAAAACAACTTTTCCACGTAAGTCGGAAAGTTTCATGGGTTTGCCGTCAATTTTGTTTTGAGTAAAATCGGGAGCGATATTTCCTGCTGCTAAAAAGTTTTTCTTGCGTTCCTCTTCTTGACGCTTTTCAAATTCGGCTCTTATCGCTTTTACAGTTGGTGATTTTGCAAAAACACGTTCCAAATTTTTGACAATATTTTCGTACAACATCATTTCCTTGTCCAATTCCAAGGACTGAATAACCGCAATTTGACTGGCATTGTTGGCATTTCGTTGCACAAAATCGCTTTTGTACGCTTGAAAATTACTGTAAATCGGTGAAAAAGACTGCTGAATACTTTGAACCATCTGCGGGTTTTGTTGCAAATAAGCAGTTGCCGAATCGTATTTTGCTTTGTAAATTGTGTTTTCTCTCAAAAACTGATTGAGTTCGCTGCTTTCTTCCGAATTGACGATATTTACAAATTTATCAAGCGATTTTCCGTCGCCGTAAATTTTAATGTCCGAATTTTCACGTACGACCAAACTCACAGGTTTGTTTCCGATTAAAAGCACGTAGTAATCTTCGTTTTGCAAGGCTAAATTCATCTTGAAATCGCCGTTTTTGTCGATTTTCGCTACACCAAAGGTATTGTAACCTGTTTGGGTTTGTTGCACTAATTTAACGGAGTCAACACCTGTTAAATTAAAGATGTTTCCCGAAACATTTGCTTTTACTTGGTTTTGCGCAAAGCCCGAAAAGGCTGCGAAACAAAGTGTTAATAAGGTTATTTTTTTCATTTTTTAGATATTAGGACTTTATGATGTTATGACATTATGACTTTAGGACAGACAAAAAGACATAAGACAGTTTCTCGTGAAGCTATATTTAATTGTTTTTTTCTTAAAATCAACATCGTTTTTTATTTTGTTATTTCACCGCAAAGGTCGCTAAGATTTAAGCAAAGTTACGCAAAGTTTTTTTCTTTGTGGTTAAAAAATCATTTCAAAAGTTCACTCAACTTCTGTTCCAAAGCATCGCCACGCAAATTGGTCGCGATAATGTTACCTTTCGGGTCGAGTAAAACCGTATAAGGAATGGAGTTAAATCCATAAAGCGGAATAACAGAAGATTCCCATTGTTTTAAATCACTAACGTGGTATTTCCACTTTAAATTGTCCGAAGTGATGGCTCTTTTCCACGCCTCGGCATCTTTATCAAGCGAAACGCTGAAAATTTCAAACCCTTTGTTTTTGTATTTATCATACATTTTTACTACATTCGGGTTTTCTCTGCGGCAAGGCCCACACCATGATGCCCAAAAGTCAACGAGTACGTATTTGCCTTTGAGTTCAGAAAGTTTCATGATTTTTCCGCTTGGATTAGGTAAGGCGATTTCGGGAGCTTTGTCTGCGCCTGTTGTCGCTGGTGTTGCGCCTGCGGTTTGGTAATTTTTAAATTCTTCGTAACCTACCACAATTTGTTCGTACTGCTTGCGTACCGAAGTTCCAAATGGCGAATTAGGATACGCACTTGCGTAGGCATCAGCCATGGCTTTTAACACTTCTAAATTGCTTTCGTCCCAAAATTGAAAACCCATGGCAGGCGTTAATGCAGTATAAAAAACCAAATTAGCCTCACTCGCAGGATTTGCCAAAACTGCTTTTCTCGAAAAATCGTCTAAAGGTTTGCGCAGTTCCAATAATTGTGTGATTTTTTGTTCGTCATTCAACGCAGGATTGCTGATAATTGGTTCTTGTTTCAACGCAAAATCATTGAATTTTACAAAAAATTCCGTCAAGGAATTTGCCCATTTTGTTCCTTTAATGATTGGCAAACGGTTAATCGTTGCGAAATCGCCGGTTACTTCCACTTTATCGTTTGTGTTTAAAGGCAAGGGAACGATTTTTTGTTGCGAATTGTCTAATTGAAGTTGGTAAATTCCCAAGCCGTTGATTGCACCTTTCAGGTTGAAATTTCCGTCGCTGTCGGTTGTTGTTTCGCCCAACGTTACCGTTCCTTCACGCAAAGTCGCCACCAATTTGA
>DAOMPZ010000033.1:3884-14613 GCA_035445045.1 Crocinitomicaceae bacterium
CATTTCCTTGGCATCGGCAATTTTTCCGCTTACCCAAACATTTGGTTCTTTGCCTTGTAATGCGTTTTCGGCTTGCTCGTCGTTTTTGCAGGCGAAAAGTAAAAATACCGAAATAAATAAAGCTAAATATCTCATTATAAATTATCTAAAGTTGTTCTTAAAAGTTGATTGGCTAATTTAGGGTCGGCTTTTCCGCCTGAAACTTTCATCAATTTACCCATAAACAAGCCCAAAAGTTGTTTTTCGCCGTTTTTGTAACGCTCAATTTCTGTCGCATTTTCATCAATCACTTGTTGAATATAAGCTGTCAAACTATTTTCGTCCGATTCTTGAATTAAATTATTTTTTTCGGCTAATTCCAACGGTTTTACATTTGGATTTTCCAACATCAACGGAAAAAGTTTTTGCGATGCTGTTGAATTGGAAATTTTGCCTTCTTCAATCAAATTCACAAGCAAACCGATGTGTTCTGCCGCAATCGGAAAATCGTCCATTTCTAAACTTCTGCTATTCAAATACGACTTCACATCGCCCATAACGATATTTGCTGCGCCTTTGTAATTTTTAGTTGTTTTAATAATTTCTTCAAAATACAAGGCAACGGATTTGGAGTCAATTAACACGTTTGCATCGTATTCAGAAAGTCCTAATTCGGTAGTGTATTTCGCAAAAAGTTCTCTTGGAAGTGCTGGCATCGTTGTTTTTACGTCTTCGATTTGCTCTTTAGAAACCGTAATTGGTTGTAAATCAGGTTCAGGAAAATAACGGTAATCGTTCGCTGCCTCTTTGGAACGTTGTGAAATGGTAACGCCTTTCAACGCATCAAAACCACGTGTTTCTTGTGCAATTTCTTTTCCGTTTTCGATGTCTTCAATTTGACGTTTGATTTCAAACTCAATCGCTCGTTGCACATTTCGGATAGAGTTCATGTTTTTCACTTCGACTTTCGTTCCGAACGTTTTAGAACCTTTCAACATCACCGAAACATTCGCATCGCAACGCATCGAACCCTCTTCCATATTTCCATCACAAATATCCAAGTAACGCACCAATTTGCGTACCTCCGTTAGATAGTTGTACGCCTCTTGCGACGTTTTAAGGTCGGGTTCGGAAACAATCTCTAAAAGTGGCGTTCCTGCACGGTTTAAGTCAACCAACGTATCGTAAACATCAACATCGTGAATGCTTTTTCCTGCATCTTCTTCCATGTGAATACGTGTCAAACCGATTTTCTTTTCCGCACCGTCTTCAGTTTTGATAAAAATGTGACCGCCTGTGCAAATGGGCGTTTTATCCTGAGTGATTTGGTAGCCTTTGGGCAAATCGGGATAAAAGTAATTTTTGCGTGCAAAATATTGATAAGGTGCAATTTCCGCATGGCAAGCTAATCCCAAGCGAATAGCATATTCAATCGTTTTTTTGTTCATCACGGGAAGCGTTCCAGGGTGTCCCAAGGAAACGACACTCACATTCGTATTCGGATTTGCTCCGTATTCGGTGATATCGTTGGAATACGCTTTGGTTTTGGTCAGCATTTGTGCGTGAACTTCCAACCCGATGACTGCTTCGTATTTGTCTGTATTCATATTTTAAAGCGAACTTTTTATGTTTTTTAACCACATAGGAACATAGGATTTTATAGCTTTTATTGAAAGAATTTCTTAGAAAAACAATAGAAATTCGTCAAGGACGAATACTATGTGAAACTATATTTTCCTTATTCACTATGTTTTTTTCTATGTATCTATGTGGTTTGAATTTTTTATTGTAATTTAACTTCTGCTGATTAATTCTTTCATAATGAGTGTCATTTTTGGTTCTTGACGACTTGCAACGTCAATCACGTCTTGTAAACTCACTTTTTTGATTTTTCCTTTCACGCCCAAATCAGTAATAATCGAAATGGCAAAAACAGGAATTTCCATGTGGCGTGCCACAATCACTTCGGGAATGGTTGACATTCCAACAGCATCGCCACCAATGGCACGAATGTAGAAATATTCCGCAGGCGTTTCCAAGGTCGGGCCTGTCAATGCAGCATACGTTCCAACCGAAACTTTGATATTATTTTCGGTAGCAATTTTTTGTGCTTCGGCAATCATTTTCGGGCAGTATGGCTCGGACATATCAGGAAAACGAGGTCCAAGTTCGTCGATGTTTTTTCCGATTAATGGGTGTGCAGGAAATAAATTGATATGGTCGTTTAAAATCATGATTTCGCCCACTTCAAAATCAGGATTGACACCGCCCGAAGCGTTGGAAACAAACAATTTTTGGATACCCAAAAGTTTCATCACACGCACAGGATACGTCACTTGTTTCATGTCGTAACCTTCGTAAAAGTGGAAACGTCCTTGCATGGCAACCACATTTTTTCCGCCTAATTTCCCAAAAATCAACTTTCCGCTGTGACTTTCCACAGTCGAAACAGGAAAATGAGGAATATCGCCATACGAAATTTCGTCAATTACTTCGATTTCTTTGACCAAACCGCCTAAACCTGTTCCTAAAATAATTCCGATTGTCGGCGTTACATTGGTGCGTGACTGAATGTACGCAACGGATTCTTTAAATTGTTCTAACATATTTTAATACTTCGTTTTTAAAATCTTCTTCTCTATCTAACTGAATGGCAATCGGTTGGTAATACCACGGAAAATTATTTATCGCTGTTTCAAATGTGGCGTGTGCCAAGCGGACAAAATCTTTTTCGGTTGTGATAATTACGCCTTTTCCATTGTGTGCAAAAGTATCAAATTTTTCGTGAATGAACGTTATATCGTTTGGCTCAAATTGATGATGGTCTTTAAAACGGATTAATTCAACGTGATAATTCGCTTGTAAATGTTCCAAAAGCGGTGTCGGATTGGCAATTCCTGTGACTAATAAAACGTTGTCGAAATCTTCGTTTTTTGTGTTGGAGAACGAAATTAATTCGCCGTATTTTATTTCCGAAAAATAAACGTTTTTTGTTCCTGCGTTTAGGTTTTTAATAATCGTATTTTTTTCACTTTCAGAAAGTTGCGGACATTTGGTTACAATAATACAATCGGCTCTGTTTTTTCCACATCGAAATTCACGGAGCGTTCCTGTCGGGACAACAAAATCATTGTAATACGGACGGTTGAAATCGGTCAATAAAATCGAAAATCCAGCTTTGACTTTGCGGTGTTGGTAAGCATCATCTAAAATAATGACGGAATTTTTTGCCTTTTCCCGAATATACGCAACGCCATTTTTGCGATTTTCACTGACGACTACAACGCTGTTATTTCCTACTCTTTTTTTGAACATCAACGGTTCATCACCAACATCTTCGGTTGTGTCAGTTGTAGCAACTTCACGCAAGCCTTTCGTTTTTCGACCGTAACCACGACTTAAAAATGAAACCGAAAATTCATCTTTCAACAACTCCCAAAGATACAATGAATGTGGACTTTTACCTGTTCCGCCCATGCTCAAATTCCCAATCAAAATAGATTTTCCGTTGATGCTGTGCGCTTTTTTCAAACCTAAATCATATAGGGAATTTCGGAACGCCATAACGCAACCATAAACCACCGAAAACGGAAATAAAAGAAATTTTAGAATTTTCACACGGTAAAAGTAGTTTTTTTTAGACTATAAGACAAAAGACGTTAGACAAAAGACTGGTTTGACGTTAGGATATTAAGATATTATGACGTTAGGACAGTTTACGAAAAATATCAGTTTTCAACGACGGATTTAGTTTCTCCCTTTGGAGAAGAAAAAACGAAGTTTTTGAAGACTAAGCGGTAGCGCAAGGATATTAAGAGGGAGGACTGCTTAAAAACCAATTCCGAAGATAGAATTAGAGCGCAAAGAAAAAAAACTTAGCGTAATTCTTTGCATAACTTTACGGTTAAGGTTATCACTATTTTATCTCAAAATTAAACATTTCGGTATCTTCCAAATAGCCTTGCAATCTGTCGCCAACAGCTATTTTTCCAACACCTGACGGCGTTCCTGTAAAAATCAAATCGCCTGTTTTTAGCGTGATAAACTGCGAAATATAGGCAATAATTTGGTCGATGTTAAAAATCATATCCGCAGAATGACCAACTTGAACCGTTTTGCCGTTTAGGTCTAATCGAAAGGCTATATTTTCGTTATTTTGGAGTGCCGATAACGGAACAAATTTAGAGATAACAGCACTGTGGTCAAAGCCTTTAGCAATTTCCCAAGGGTGTCCTTTTTCTTTGCATTGTTCTTGCAAATCACGAGCCGTAAAGTCAATTCCCAAACCGATTTCGGTGTAATATTTCGGTGCGAACTTTTCGGAAATACTTTTTCCAACACGGTTAATTTTAAAAACAAGTTCACATTCGTAGTGAATTTCATTTGAAAATTCGGGAAAATAAAACGGGTCGTTATCTATCAATAAAGCCGTGTCGGGCTTTAGAAAATAAAGCGGTTTTGTCGGAAGTGGGTTGTTCAATTCTTTGGCGTGTTCGCTGTAATTGCGACCGATACAGATAATTTTCATCAACTATTAAATTTATTTTTCAACGCATTCAACTTATCTTCCAACGATAAATTTTCTTGATTTTCAACTTGTTGTGCTTTTTTCGCCGAAGTTTTGATACGTTCCATTTCTTTTTTCAAAACGTTTTTGGTATAGTTCGGAAAATCGGTTGAATCGCCGATAAACCAACCGTAATAACCTGGTTCAACTGCATGAATTTGTTCAACGGTTTTTCCTTTGTGTTTACCGAAATTATAAGCAACTTCGCCCTTTTCATTGCGAATTAAACGTCCTGTAAAATCAGCGTATTGGTTGTTGCTGTTTTTGGAAAATTCAGCTAAAAAATGGACGTTGTTTTCTAAGTTGGAATAACGCTCGATTTGTGCGTTTAACACTTCCCATGTTGCTTTCGTGTCAGCCATGGCAGTATGTGCATCTTCCAAGTTTTTTTGGCAATAAAACAAGTATGCTGCCGCCAATGTGCGTTGTTCCATTTTGTGAAAAATATTCTGAACGTCAATGAGTTGTCTTTTTTCAATTTCAAAATCAATACCGACACGCAAAAATTCTTCTGCCAATAGCGGAATGTCTAATTTATAAAAATTATATCCCACCAAATCACAACCGTCAATAAACTGCAAAATGTCATTCGCAACAGCGTTAAACGTTGGTTTATCTTTCACGTCTTCGTTAGAAATACCTGTTAATGCCGTGATTTCTTCGGAAATTTCTGTTTCGGGATTAATACGTGTTTCGTACGTTTCTTCCGCTCCGTCGGGCTTAACTTTCAGAATGGCAATTTCGATAATGCGGTCTTTCGACACATTCAAGCCTGTTGATTCAACGTCAAACGTAACGATTGGATTTTTTAATTGAATTTTCATATAAACAAAATAGGCAACAAAGGTAATAAAATCCTTGTTGCCTATGCTTAAAAATTATGAAGAGTATGTGAATTAACTATTTATAAATTTATCATTTTTAACTTCGCCTAAAATCACAACTTCTTTAGTTTTTGAGTATTCCTCAGCAGCTAAAAGCATCTGTTCTTTAGTATCTCTTCTCAATCTAACACCTGCTTGCCCTGAGTTACGGACTTCGATATAAAATCCGTCTTTCAAACGTGCAGGTCTGGTTGCCGGACGTCCCATAATCTATATTTTTTCCCTAAATATAGAAACAATTTTTGAATTACAATGATTTTCGGTAATAATTTAACAATTTATTGCACCGTATTTATAAAAACCCTCTTCAAAAATCCATTTTACCATGTTCCAATGTACAAGTAATGTCAAACTGTCGTCCACCTCTTTTTTAGAAAAAGGAAGAGATTTATAAAGTTGGCTCAATGTCAACGGTTTTTGACTTTCAGAAAGTACTTTTAAACACTCTAATTCATTGTTTTTAAAGGTCAACGGTTTTTGAATAACGTTGTGTTCCAAGTGCCAAAGTTTGATTAATATTTTGTTGGCTTTTACAGTTTCGTCTTTCACTCGGACGTAACATTTCCAATTTCCATCTTCGTCTTTGGCTTTGACAAAACGTTTCGGGTTGGGTTCAACCTCAATTTCCAACACTAATTTTAAATTTTCTTCCCAAATTCTTGATTGAAATGATAGCGCAGGTTGACAAAAAAGTTCAGCTGCACCTTTAATTACATGAAATTCTTCTTCGGGAAAAACACCTGTAATTTTTCCGTTATCCTTGACTCCAATCAGCAAACGACCACCGTTTGTATTGGCAAAAGCGACCAATGTTCGAGCGATTTTTTGCTGGTCGTCAACACGCATTTTAAAATCTTGACATTCGTGTTCACCAGCTTGTATTAATTGTTTAAGCGTGGTCATCGTTCCAAAATTTCCAAGATTCCAACGCTTGTTCTTTGAGCATTGTCAAACCATTTAAAGTCATAGAGTTTTGATTTTTAGCCTGTTGCAAAAACTGTGTTTCTTTCGGATTGTAAATCAAATCGACCACCAAATGTTCGGGTGTTAGAAAATGATACGGAATGTCGATTGATTCGTGAACATTCGGAAACATACCGATTGGCGTTGTGTTTACGAGTAATTTACACGCTTTGAGCATATATTCGTTCACGGCATCGTAGGGAAAAATCAAATTTCCTGTTTTCGATTGACTGACATACAACACTTCAATTCCAATTTTTTTCAAAACGTACGCAACAGCTTTTGATGCGCCACCTGTACCAAAAATCAAGGCTTTTTCGTGTTGATTGGTCAAAAATGGTTTGATAGATTGATGAAATCCAAAAGCATCGGTATTGTGTCCAATAAGTTGATTGTCAACTATTTTAATTGTATTTACTGCACCGATTGCTTGCGCTTCGGGCGTTAATGTGGTTAAAAATGGAATAACGATTTCTTTGTAGGGAATCGTTACGTTCAAACCCGAAAAGTTAAAAATATCTTTTTGAAAAAAGGCGTGTAAATCGTCTGCATTTTCCAATTCAACATTCTGATAAGCAGCCGAAATGGATTTTTTTTCAAAATATTCCGTGAAGAAATTTTGCGAAAACGAATGTTTCAGCGATTGACCGATTAAACCAAAATGCTTTTCCACGTTTATTTTTTAGAGAATTTCGCTTTTAAAATTTCAAAAATCATCGGTAACAACGAAATTCCGATAATTCCAAAAATGACAAGTTCAAAATTCTTGCGTACAAATTCCAAATTTCCGAAGAAATACCCTAAAAGTGTTAGCGAAACAATCCAAAGCGTTCCTCCGATGATGTTAAAACGGAGAAATTTGCCGTAAGTCATTTCGCCAATTCCTGCTACAAATGGCGCAAACGTTCGTACAATCGGAACAAATCGTGCGATGATAATTGTTTTTGGCCCGTGTTTTTCAAAGAAATTATGTGTATCGTCAATGTATTTTTGCTTGATAATTTGTCGTCCTCGAATTTTCCGTTTGAGAATTTTTAGTCCTAATTTTTTCCCGATAAAATAGTTTAACGCATCGCCCAAAATTGCCGCTACCAACAAAAGTGAAAGCACAATCCAAAGGTTCAAATGTGCCACTTCGCCACTTTCGTTTTCAAGACCTGCGCAAAAAGCACCTGCCGCAAATAAAAGCGAATCACCAGGCAAAAATGGCATGACAACCAAGCCAGTTTCAACAAAAATGATGAGGAATAAGATAAGATAAATCCAATTGCCGTAGTCGGAAATCATAACGTGCAAATGTTTGTCCAAGTGCATGAAAAAGTCTAAAAATTGATGTAAAAGTTCCATAAATGCTGTTTAAATAAGTTCTACTAATGCTGTGTAACCGCCCTCAATCACGGTCAAATTGCTGATATTAAATTCTGTCTCGATTAAGTTTGCCAGTGCCTCCGCACGTTTGCCACTGTGACACATCAACACGTTATTTTTTTCGGAATTTAATCGTTCGGGGTGTTCTGCTAATTCGTTCATTGGAATACGTTCACATACTATTTGACAATCGACACATTCGTAAGGTTCACGAATGTCAATCAAGTGGTAATGAATGTCTTGGGCATATTTTTCAATCCAATCTTTGGGCGAAATATAATTCATTTGATTTTTTTCTGCGAATTTAATGTTTTTAGTGGGATTTGCGCATTGTATAAGACATAAAAAATCCGCAAATAACAAAAGTTGTTTGCGGATTTTAAAACGAATGAAATTTAATTTCTCTTGTCTATCTAATTACTTACCTTCGGGTTGTGAAACTGGAGCTTCTACAACACCTTTGATAGAAATCGTTTTTGACGGCTCGTTTACGGCATTTGATGTAATCGTAACTGTTTTGCTGAATGAGCCTGTTCTCATCGTGTCATATTTTACAGTAATCACACCTTTTTTCCCTGGTGCGATTGGTTCTTTTGTCCACTCTGGGATAGTACAACCACAAGAACCCACACAGTTAGAAATAATCAACGGAGCATTTCCTGTGTTTTTAAATTCAAAAGTACACGTTCCGTTAGAACCATTTGGAATAGTTCCGTAGTCGTGAAGTTCTTTTGCAAACTCAATTTTTGCACCTTTGTCATTTGCTTGACCTTGTGCGCTGGTAGTAAATACAGATGTTGCCAACATTGCTAAAACTAAAAATACTGATTTCATTTTGATTTGTTTTTTGTTTTTAATTATTACTTTTTAATAACGTTCTTATTTAAACGATATTTCATTCTTCTGCCGCAACAGTTCCTTTAATGCGAATAACCTTTGTCGGTTCATTCGTCGCATTGGAGTAAATGTTGATTGACTTATTAATTGGTCCAACTTTTTTGGTGTCATATTTTACAGTGATGACACCTGTTGCACCTGGTGCAATTGGTTCTTTCGGATAATCGGGAACAGTACAGTTACACGATGCCTCCGTTTTTGAAATGATTAACGGTGCATTTCCTGTGTTTTTAAACTCAAATTTGCACGTTCCGTTACTGCCGTATTTTACCGTTCCGTAATCGTGAACTTCTTTTGTAAATTCAATTTTTGCACCTCCCATTGTTGGTGCTTGTGCTTGAAGTCCAAACGAGGACATGATTAGAAACGCTACGAATAAAAAGAATGATTTCATGTTTGTAATATTAGTAAAAAATTAGTTTTGAGGAGCTCCTGCATTATTTATAGGCGATGTTCCCTCTTCTTGTTGTAGTACCGTTCCTTTGATACGAACGATTTTTGTTGGCTCATTAACAGCATTCGAAGTAATTGTTACCGATTTGTTGATTGGACCAGGGCGTTTTGTGTCATATTTCACAGTAAGCGTACCTTTTGCTCCTGGTGCGATTGGTTCTTTTGGCCATTCAGGAACAGTACAACCACATGAACCTTGCGCTCTTGAAATAATCAAAGGAGCGTTTCCTGTGTTTTTGAACTCAAACGTACACGTTCCGTTACTGCCGTATTTTACCGTTCCGTAATCGTGAACTTCTTTTGTGAATTCGATTTTTGCACCGCTTTCAGTTGCTGTGCCTTGTGCTTTTGCTGAGAATGCGGATAGTGTCGCTACCGCTACGAATAAAAGAAAATTTTTCATTGTTTAAATTTTAAATTAGCAAATTGTTCTATAAAGTTACTACAAGATTTTTTACGTGCTTTAATTTTAACATCACATTAACAAGTCTTGTATTTAACTTTTTACGCTTTTGGAGTTATCAAAGACCTTGCCAGTTTTTAGAGGTGTTCATCGTTCTAATTGTCGTCTTTTACCTCTAATTTAATACATATAAAAAGGCAGGCAAATTACCTGCCTTTTGTATTTGTAACGTTACTTCGTATCTTAACTCTGCACTCCTAACTTACTTTGTGAACAAAATCTCTCTAAATTTCGGCAATGGCCACAAATCGTCTGCGATGAGTAATTCGAGTTTGTCTGCATGGTAACGAATGTCGTCAAAATGCGCTTTAACGGTTTCGCCGTAGGCTTTTGCTCGCTCTTCCATGTTTTCGATTTTGTTCGCCATTTTTCGATGACTTAACATCTCATCCGAATAACCTTTCATTTTATTTAGATGTAAGGATATTTTTTCAAGAATTTTAATTTGAGTTGCTGCAACTTTATCAAAGTTATCACCAAAAACATCTTTCAATCCTTTGATGTTCAGAATTAATTTATTTTGATATTCAATCACACTTGGAATGATTTTATTGCGTACCAAATCTTCTAAAACACGTGCCTCGATTTGTACTTGATATACATAATTTTCGTATTCAACCTCTTGACGAGCCTCGATTTCTCTACGTGTCAAAACATTCATTTCTTCAAAAAGTTGTATCACTTCTTCACGTGCCCAAACAGACAATGCGCTAGGCGTATCTTTGAAATTACTCAAACCACGACTTTCAGCCTCTTTCACCCACTCATCGCCATAGCCATTTCCTTCAAAGCGAATTTTCTTAGATTCTTTAATCATCTGTTGGATTTCCTTAAAGATAGCCTCATCTTTGGAGTCGCCTTTTTCGATGCGTGCATCAACATTTTTCTTAAATTCACGTAGTTGATACGCCACAATCGTATTCAACATCGTCATTGGTTTTCCACAGTTTGCAGACGAACCAACGGCACGATATTCAAATTTATTTCCTGTGAACGCAAACGGCGATGTTCTGTTTCTGTCCGTGTTGTCAAAGATGATTTCAGGGATTTTACCAATATCTAATTTCAGAGCCGTTTTTTCTTCGGGGCTCATTTTCCCTTTCTTGATATTTTCTTCCAAACCGTCCAATACAGACGATAAGAACGAACCTAAAT
>DAOMPZ010000033.1:14623-16804 GCA_035445045.1 Crocinitomicaceae bacterium
GCTGGGGGAGCTTCATTTGCGCCCAAACGATAGTCATTCGATGCCGATGCAATAGAAGTGCGTAACAAATCAGCGTTGTCGTGAATCGCTTTGATTGTGTTCACAAAAAACGTTAAAAACTGAAGATTGGATTTCGGGTTTTTCCCTGGTGCTAACAAGTTGACACCTGTATTTGTCGATAACGACCAGTTGTTGTGTTTTCCCGAACCGTTCACGCCCGAAAATGGTTTTTCGTGTAACAACACTCTAAAATGGTGTTTCATGGCAATTTTTTCCATTAAATCCATTAAAAGTAAGTTGTGGTCGTTCGCTAAATTACACTCTTCAAAGATTGGTGCACACTCAAATTGGTTCGGTGCAACCTCGTTATGACGTGTCGTTACAGGTATTCCCAAACGAATTGCCTCGTACTCAAACTCACGCATAAATGCTGTTACCCTTCTCGGAATAGAACCAAAATAATGGTCTTCCAACTGTTGACCTTTGGCAGGTGCGGAACCAACCAACGCACGACCTGTCATCATAATATCGGGTCTTGCGGTATATAAGGACTCGTCAATTAAGAAATATTCTTGTTCCCAACCCAACGTTGCGATTACTTTCGTTACGTTTTTGTCAAAATACTGACACACATCAACCGCTGCTTGGTCGATTGCGTTTAACGCCTTGATTAACGGTAATTTAAAATCCAACGCCTCGCCTGTATAAGAAACGAAGATTGTCGGAATACAAAGTGTTTTACTAATCACAAATGCTGGCGATGATGGATCCCAAGCGGTATAACCACGAGCCTCGAACGTGTTTCTAATTCCTCCATTCGGAAAAGAAGATGCATCAGATTCTTGTTGTACCAACAAATCTCCACTAAAACGCTCAATGGCTTTCCCTGGTCCGATTGGTTTGAAAAAAGCATCGTGTTTTTCTGCGGTAGTTCCCGACAATGGCTGAAACCAGTGTGTATAATGTGTCGCACCTTTGGTAATTGCCCAATCCTTCATTGCCGATGCAATTTGGTCTGCTACTTCTCTGTCCAAACGCTGTCCGTTTTGCACGCATTCAATCATGGATTTAAACGCTTGCTCGGGCAAATATTCACGCATCACATCTTGATGAAATACGTTTTCCGCAAAAGCTTCGGAAAGTTTTTTTGGAAATTCAACCTGTAAAGGTGTGCGGCGCAACGCTTCGCTATACGCCTGATGTCTCATTGTAGCCATTTTTCTAAATTTTTGTGCAAAAATACGAAAAGACATTAAAAACAAGGGGGTGCTTTTGAAAATATTTCAACTTTTTATCAACATACCCCTAAAAAATTAGGGGTGTATTTTGATTTTCATAGTATGTGAAGATTAAAAACCACCTGAATAGCTATTATTAATACAAAATTTCAGGTTATTAGCGTTCTTATTTTACAAATGCATGAAATCTTTAGGACATTGAAAACGTTTTGAACGACTTTTTTTCGCACGGTATTTTTGAAAAATATAGCGGTCATTCCAATCGTAAATGAGTGATATTTCGTGCGAGCCAAAAGAAGCACTTTTTAATTGCGAGGTCGTAAAGTCAACGCTGTACATGATTTTAAATGTTTGCTTGTCTTTCATAGGCAAGTTTACACCGATATTGAAAATAAACGAATCGAATTTTCCTGTACGGTGAACCATACCTTCGTTGCGCAACCAAACACCAAATACCAACGGTTTTTTAACAATAGACACCCCAATTGTTGCCGTTTGAAATTTATTTTGCCGTTCGTAAATAAACGCAGGAGCAATCACAATTTCACCCACCAAAATCGCTGTGTTGATACTTCCAACGAGTTTGAGCGGAAGATTATTGCCATTTAACAAACCCTCTTTCGGTTGCGATAAGTGCATCGCCGAAAGCCCAATTGTAGTCATCATACGTTTATAAGCACCTGTCTTTTTCGCCTCATGATTAAAACGCATCGCTAAACCTGTTCCGAAGTCGGCATACGTAACGTTATTGTAGCTTGGTGGTGTAAACTGACTTGCTCCGATTTCGCCATAAATTTCGTGGTATTGGTCAGAGAAACGCAATTTTGACCAATCAATACTTTTGGAAACAATACCACCGTTTACCCCAACTTGTAGCATGAAATTTTTCGTTTCGACAGGGCGATAGGCATACGTCAGATAGCCGCCCGAAGTGCGTAACGAT
>DAOMPZ010000033.1:16814-18096 GCA_035445045.1 Crocinitomicaceae bacterium
ACGCATTGACAGCAAAACCTAATTTTGGAATTAACATCGCCTCAAACGATGCCGCTACCGTGTTGAATCTCCCTGGTATCGGTGTCCACAAACTGCGGTAATTTGTTTTTAAGGAGTAACCGCTATTCAACGCAACTGCGCCAGGGTTATAGTAAATCGGATTGTTGTAAAACTGCGAAAAATTCGGGTCTTGCGCATATACGTGATTGATGCCCGAAATAATTAAAAGTGTATATAAAATCTTTTTCATGGTCTTGTTTCTTTTAATGTATTACGGTTACTGTTCCTGAGCGTTTAAATCTTCCATTATCATATTTTTTTCCCTCCCAAACACTTTGATCCATGAAGATAGCGTGAATTTTCCAAACATAGGAATCTTGCTGAACAACTTCGCCACGATACGTTCCGTCCCAACCTTCAACAGGTCTTCCCATCTCGTCTAAAAGCGAACTTTCCCATATAAGATTCCCCCAATCATCATAAATTTGGAGCAAATATTCTTTGATGCCAATTCCTTTTGGCAAGAAATGTGACACTTCATAAACAGGGTGCGACGGATTGACCGCATTTGGAACGTACAATTCATGATAAATTTTGTTTTTTACCCAATAAGCAACTGTGTCAGTACAACCATATTCATTGGTAACGATGAGCGTAACATTGAAATCATCGTATTTGTGGTAATCGTATGTAGGGTTATCTTCCGAGGAAGTTCCACCGTTTCCGAAATCCCAATACGAAGAAACATAATTTGTTGATTTATTTGTAAATTCAACAGTTACATGTGTTGGCTTATCGGTGTTCGACTCAAATTCAAAATCCGCTGTTGGTGACGGATAAATTGTAATTGGGATTGAACCGTTTTTAGTTGCCGAACAACCGCTATTGTTGTAAACGGTCATCGTAACATTGTACGTTCCAAGCGCAGGATATAAATACGAAACACTATTTCCTGTCATTTTTACACCGTTTCCAAAATCCCAAACAACTGAATCTGCATATTGACTTGTGGACGTAAATACCACGGCACTATTATCACAACCTTTGGCACTTGGCATCGTAAAATCAGCAATTGGTGTTTGCCCAATTTTGACAAGTGTTGTAGCCGTATCTTTACAACCATATTGATTGGAAACAATGAGTGTAACATTGTAGTCGCCTGCATTGACAAACGTATGTGTTGGGTCGAGTAGGGTAGAAGTAGTGCCGTCGCCGAAGTTCCAATCATAGTCGATAGCATTTACGGAAGTATTGGTAAACGTCGCCTGCACATTCGGGCTAC
>DAOMPZ010000033.1:18124-19797 GCA_035445045.1 Crocinitomicaceae bacterium
GCCGTTGGAACAGGATTGACGTTGACATATTGTGAAATGGTATCTGCACAGCCATTCAGACTTTGAACAATCAACTTGACAACATAAACGCCTGCTGTTGTGTAAGTGTGTGTCGGACTTGTTTGTGCAGACGTATTTCCGTCCCCAAAATCCCAACTGCTGTATTGATAATGTGTACTTTGGTTGGTAAATGTAACCGTTGACGGAACACACGTAATTTGTGGGTTTAACGTAAATTGTGCTTTTGGTGGAATGGTTACATATACTTGTTTTGTGACCGATGCCGTACAAAAACCGTCTGTGGACGAGCCTGTTAACGTAACCGTATAAAATCCCGATGCGTTGTAAGCGTGTGTCGGATTAGAAAGACTTGAGGTTGTTCCGTCCCCGAAATTCCATTGGTAATTAACCATTGCACCCGATTGATTTGTAAATTGGAAAGGTTCGTAAACACACGTAGAATCAGGTGTAAACGTGAAATCAATCGCAGGTGGTGCGTGAACGGTAATTGTAACCGATGTTGTGTCATAACTACAATTATTATCGGCTGCTAATGATACTTGATACGTACCTGCTGTCATAAATGTATGCGCAGGACTGTATGCCGAAGACGTGTTTCCGTCCCCGAAATTCCAATTGTAATTAATTCCTCCGACGGTGTATTGCGTGAAATTTACCGTCAAAGGCGTACAACCTTCCAAGGTATTTGTATTGAAAAATGCCGAAACATTATGTGGTAAAACAGCAATTTGCTTGTATGCCGTGTCAACGCCACATTCATTAGAAACCGCTAACATAATCGTATAAAAAGTAGTGTCGCCTACTGCGGTGTATGTTGGTGAACTAAAGGTTGCATTAGAAGTATTGGAAGTTGTTCCGTTGCCAAAATCCCATGAATAGGTATCAGGTAAACCGTTGCTTGTATTCACAAAATTCGGTTGCCAAGGCGAACAAAAAACATCGTAATTGGTGTTAAAAATTGCTGTTGGCTTAGGCATCACTTTCACAGAATCTACGTACGTAACCGCTGTACATTGATTGGTGACAGTTAAGGAAATGATATACGTTGTGTCGGCAATGTTGCTTGCAAAATACGTTATAGGCGTAGGGTTTTGAGCGGTTGAAGTTGTGCCGTTTCCAAAATCCCAAGCGTAAGAAACGCCCAAACCTGTGGAATTATTTTGAAAAGTAGCCGTCAAAGGACCACAAAGCGAATCGGGTGTTACGCCAAAGTTCGCCGTTGGAAGTGCATAAACTGTAATTGGCTTGGAAATCGAGTCGATACAACCATTGGGTGTCGTGACAATTAATTTTACGGTGTAATCTCCGTCAGCGGTGTAAACGTGCGTTGGGCTTGTTTGTACAGACGTATTTCCGTCCCCGAAATCCCATGTTACTTGCCCGATTGGCGAACTGTTATTCGTAAAATTGACATTTGAATTGATACAAACAATGGGCGCAACACTGAAATCAACCGTAGGCAATGGATTGACAACCGCTGTCAAGCTATCTTTGTTGATACACGTTGTTGTTGGGTTAGTATAAGTGTAATAAATAGTGTGCGAGTTACTTCCTGCTGTCGCTGGGTCAAATTCGCCTGTTGTGGTGTTTGTAATTCCTGTTCCTGAATAAATACCACCATTTGGTACAGCCGAAAAAGTAATTGGAGCATC
>DAOMPZ010000034.1:0-3713 GCA_035445045.1 Crocinitomicaceae bacterium
TCCTGTTCCGTGTGTTCCACCACCGCCAGAGCCTTCTTCAAATGGATTTTTGGGCTTAACAATCGTTGTTGCTGTATTTTGCGACACTTGGTCGGTGTTTGTTCGTGAGGATTGACCTGTATTTACACTTCCTGCATCGGTGTTGGCAGTCAAAATTTTTTCCGTTTGCGGATTGGGCTTGTTCGTCAAAGGGTCATCGGAGGGCGTGCCTACCGAACCTTTACTTCCGCCACTTTTTATCGGTTCAGAATACGCCTCTAAAGGTAATAATTCCATTTCCGCATCTTTATATAAAAGTTGTTCGGGAATTGGAGGTGTAGGAATTTTATAGCCATTAAACTGTAAAATCAAAAATAAAATAACAGCCATAGAGAAAGAACTCGCAAAAGCGATGCGTTTATCTTTTTTATATTCTAACCGTGTTCTATCTACTTTCTCTTTCATACTATTTTCATTTTACAAGTCCAGTTTAATTGTTTACGTTTTTATTTTGGTTTCGTTGCAATCAACATCTTTAATTGATTTTTCAAGCCCAATTGCAATAAATCAACTAAATCTTGCACTTGCAAATCATTAGCAGGACGTAAGACAACTGTTTCATCTTTACGCAGTTGCGTTTCTTCTTTTAAGCGAGTTTCCAGATTTTCAAACGGAACTTCCTCTTGATCTAAATAATATCTTTTTTCGCTTGTCACGGTCAATGTCAAATGCTGACCTGCCGTTTGGTCTGTTTGATTGGCACTTGGCAACGGAACTTTAATAACATTCGGATTGGCAAGCGTGGAAATAATCAAAAAGAATAGCAATAAAAAGAACATAATGTCACTCATGGAAGAAGTCTCCATTCCTGCATGAAACCGACTTTTCTTTCTTACACTCATTTCACAGGTCTTCTTATGATATTAATAAAATCCAAGTTGATGATTTGTACTTTTAGCGCAAAGCGGTCAATCATCGTATTTAAAATATGGTATGCTGCAAACGCAATTAGACCAACAATCAAACCTGCGCCCGAGCTAATCATTTTTTCGTACAAACCACCCGAAATGTTACCAATACTAACGTTTTCGGAAATGGAAATATTGTAGAAAATTTTAATTACCCCAGCGATTGTTCCAACGAAACCGAATGTCGGAGCGATACCTGCGATAATTCCGAGTGCCTCGTTTCCTTTTTCCATTTTACCAATTTCGATGTTGGTCACTTTGTCCATGTTGCGTTCAATTTCCGCTAATGGTCTGTCAATCGACTGAATCCCTTCCGCCATAACTGCGCCGTAAGAAGATGGTTCACGCTGCGCTTGTGCCAACGCATCACTGATGTTTCCTTTTTCCAAAGTCATTTTCAAATCACTGATTAAATTAGCATTGTATTTCGTCATACGATTGATGTAACGCACACGTTCGATAATTACATAAACAGCATAAAACAACAAAATAATGATTGGAATAATAAAAATTCCACCTTTCATGATGAAACTAAAAAATGAGATTTCTTCCCCTGGTACAGGAGTTGTCGTTGCAGGAACAACGCTTTCAGTTTCTTCAACAATTTGCGCAAATGCCATCATGGGCAAAACAGACAATAATCCCGCTAATAATACGATTTTCTTAAACATAAAATTTCTTTAACTAAATTTATCAAGTATCAAATGTACTATTCATACGCAGACGATAGAATGACCTTGTAAATTAAATATTCACAGATATATGTTTAAAAGGTGTTTTTGGTTACGTTTTATCTTCGATTTAGATAAACATTTTTTTGATTAACAACTTGATTTCAATTCTTAAAATGGATTTACAATTTTTAACATCATTCAATCAAATCAGATTAAAATAAGTAATTTTGGAACGTTCTTAAATAGTCCTGATATTAAGTAATGAATAGTCCAGATAAAATTAATTTTTCACGGTATATTCGCATAAATCGAAAAAAGCCCGAGGCAATCTATTTGCAAATTGTGTATCAGTTTATCAATGCCGTTCAGCGTGGCGATTTAAAAGTTGGCGAAAAAATCGTTGGCAGTCGTGTGTTGAGCGAAAATATTGGCGTTCATCGTAAAACGGTTGTGTCGGCTATGGACGAATTACAGGCGCAAGGTTGGGTCGAAATGGTTGCCAAAAAAGGCACGTTTGTTCAAAATCCGCAAATTAAAAAAACTGCGAATGTTGTGAATAGCGAAAGTACAAACCGTCAAGATGCACATTTTACGTTTACCAAATCGTTTGTATTGGATTCGCCTTTTGAGGGAACAACGGCTGTTCGTGCGTTTAATGACGGTCAACCCGATTGCCGTTTGGCTAATTTGGACGAATTATCACGATTTTACCGCAATGCTTTGAAACGAAAGCAAGTACAGAAATTATTAGGAGCGTTTTCAAACAAAGGAAACACTTTTTTTTTGGAGCAATTAAGTTATTATTTAAACCTAACACGAGGCGTACACATCTCTAAAGAACATCTTGTTACGGCAAAAAACAAAGCACTCTTAGTATATACAACCGCTCACTTACTGTTGCGACCGAACGATGTGGTGTTGGTTGGCGAATTGAGTTATTTCTTTGCCAACATGACGTTTCAGCAGTTTGGCGTAAGGCTCAAAACCATTCCTATTGATGAACACGGAATGGACGTTTCCTATATTGCTAAAAACTTTCAAAAAGGTGAAATCCGTTGTGTTTATCTGAATGCACGTACGTATTACCCAACGACAGTAAGTTTATCGGAAGAACGGAAATTAGCGTTGTTGGAATTAGCAAAACAGTTGGATTTTGTAATTATTGAAGATGATGAAGATTTTGAATTTCAGTATGAAAAATCCGTTTATTCATCTTTATTTAGTTTGGATAAATCGGGTGTTGTTATTTATTTGGGTGTTTTTGGAAAAATGCTGACACCGACTTTTCAAACAGGTTTTATGCTTGCCCCCAAGAATTTTTCAGCCACCGTTTCTGACTTACTGACGGTTTTAGAACCACAAAAAGACATCGTGACCGAGCAAGCGTTAGGCGAAATGATTGAAGAAGGCGATTATTTTCGCTATCACAAAAAAGCTATCAAAGTGTATCGGGATAGACGAAATGCGTTTGCATCATTTTTAACGGAAAAATTAGATAGAAAAATTCATTTTCAAATTCCCGAAAGTGGTTTAGCATTTTGGGTCGAGTTTCTCAATCCTACTGATTTAACTCAATTTATTAAGAAGTGTAAGGAAGAAGATATATTTATTCCACGTATTTGCATTTATCAAACGGCAAAAAAATCGGGATTGAGATTGGGTTTTGCGTAAGGATTAAACCGATTGCCTATTGCTATCGATCTTTCCAATGGAGTTTTTTCGTGTAATAATCCCGTTACGTATCTGCACCCATCACTCTTAACTCTTAATTAATTATTTATCTTTACCCGCAAAATTAAACTCTAAATGGCATTTTTAACCGTCACGTATGATTACAATCAAATCGGCACAACGAATGCCTTGAGCATTGTTGACGTAGCGCTTTCGGTAGTTTTGTTTTTTATCTTGTTTTTCATTTTAATGGCGTATAAAAACACAAAAAAAGAACAAGAATACCGCTATTTTTTACCTTTTTTTCTTTTTAAATTTATTTTGCTTTTAGCCTTTGTTGCGCTTTATATTTACTATTATGGCGGTGGAGACAGCACGGCCTTTTGGGCTGGCGCAAACAGTTTGGTAGATTTAAGTTTAC
>DAOMPZ010000034.1:3723-13185 GCA_035445045.1 Crocinitomicaceae bacterium
TCCTAAGAGAATTTTTCAGCAGCGACACAACTACTGGAGCGATGAATGAATTTATGACACACAATATTCGTTATCCAAGTTGGATTATTCGTGAACAAGAGGGGTATTTTACATCTAAAATTTATTGGTTTTTCAATCTTATTTCGGGAAAAAACTATTTGCTAACATCTATGTGGTTTGCACTTTTTGCGTTTTTAGCACATTGGAAATTATTTATGCTTATTTCGCAGCATTTTTTAAAAAACAAAAACTCGAAATTCAGCCTGTTTTTTCTATTCATTCCGTCTATTGCATTTTGGTGCACAGGGATTTCAAAAGACGTTTTGGTTTTCATCGGTCTTTTGAGTCTAACACGTCATTTGCTACTTTGGTTTGTGCTTAAAGAACGAAGTGTAAAGAGTGTTTTATGGATGCTTTTTTACGCTTGGCTTTTACTGAAAGTACGTGAAATAACCTTTGCTCTTTTAGCACTCAGTTTCGTTATCATGTGGCTTTTCACAATTGTAAATAGTCTAAAACAAAAATCTTTACGACGTGTGTTGCGATTTTTAATTATCATTTTTTCTATGGGTGGAATGGTCGCATCGTTTTCTTTATTGGGATTAGATTCATTATTAAATCCTTACTTGGCAGAAGCAGAAATTACCAATCAAGACTTTCAGAATAATGCATCATATACAGGGGCAAAATATAATTTAGGAATAACCGATTTTTCGATTGGAGGTATGATAGCGGCAAGCCCATTGGCAATTATTGCGGGATTATTTCGCCCTTTTTTATGGGAGTCGCTTTCAGCAACGTTATTTTTAAATGGTTTAGAAGGCGCATTACTTCTCTATTTGTTTTTCACTAACATTCTTTTCAAAATCCGAACATTTTTTGCTAATCTTATGGAAAATAAATTATTGCTTTTTGCGTTTATTTTCGCCTTATTATTTGCGTTTGCAACAGGTTTTACAGCAATTATTTTCGGCGTATTAGTACGTTTAAGAGCACCGTTATTAGTATTTTTAGTAATCGCTTTGTTTTGGAAGGATTTTGACAACAAGCAAAGTAAGCGTGTTCCTGTTTGAAAATTATCTTGACAGCTTTACAAAAAAAATAAAACGCAATCCCGAACGTTTAAATTGGTACTTTTACCAAAAACTTGATTATGAAAAATCGCCTTTTTATATTCGCTTTCTTGTCGCTGATAGTTGTTAGTTGTGTACGATTTGAGAAATATCCGTATAAAATATCAGATTTTAGACCCGAACTTAGAAAACATCTTCAATCCATTATTGCGGATAAAGAAATCCGTTATTCAACAACGAGTGCCGACTATTTTTTGAAAGATAGTTGTTCCAAAGATGAACTCTTAAAATTAATGCGATTTAAAGAACCATTGGTACGTTTGAAAGCTTACAGAGCGATTGTTTTTCGGAGCGACATTGACCAATTCCCAATTCTACTTAATCATCTTGACGATACTTCAAAAGTAATGTGGGGAACTTCCGACCATACATCAGATTCTGTTACGGTTGCTGATATAATGATTGGTACAACCCGAACATTTTTAACCAAACCACAAAAAAACAAGTTAATTGATGTTATTTTAACGAAACATTTTTATCTCAACCATGCACAATGGATAATAGCAGACATCGAACCGCAAGAAAAATATTATTCCACTATTAAAAAATTAGCTCAAAAAAAGTTAAATTCCTGTTCCGACCCAAATTACATATTGGGACTTGCAAAATTTAAAAAACAGGAAGACATTCCGCTTATCAAAAAAAACATTAGCGTATTTGACCAAAATATTTCTTGCTTTTACAATCATTTCAATGTAATTGAAGCGTTTCCAGATACTACATTTTTTCCTATATTGACAAATTATTTTGAACAAATAATAAAAGTTCATAAACAAAAAGATCCATACGAATTATATTATTATTGCCGTGCCGTTGCGCAGTATCGAAGTGCAAAAAGTTTAGCTATTTTAATCGCACTTACAAAACCAGAGACGTATCCTGATAGTGCGTATTTAGAAAAAAACAAGGAATATGTTTTTAGAGCAATCCACAAATATAAATCGCCTATTTATGACAATTTATACAATGCACTCAAATCACAAATGGACGATTATATTATTGAAGACCTTGACGAAATAAGCCCTCGTGATGAAAAATTTTGGTAGTTAAGCGTATCTTAATAATTTTTCGCATCTTCTAACTCACAACTTATCCTTATATTTGTGTCGATTTTTAAAATAAAAACCTTAAAATACATTCAATATGTCAGACACTTCAACGATTATTTGGACAAAAACAGACGAAGCACCTTTGTTGGCAACGTATTCGTTTTTGCCTATTGTCAAGGCTTTTTCTAAAACCGCAGGAATTACTATCGAACTCAAAGATATTTCGCTTGCAGGTAGAATTTTAGCTGTTTTTTCAGATAGATTAAAACCCGAACAAAAAACGGAAGATGCTTTAGCAGTTTTGGGCGAATTGGTCAACACGCCAAGCGCAAATGTTATTAAATTACCGAATATTTCGGCATCAATTCCGCAATTAAAAGGAGCAATCGCCGAGTTACAAAAAGCAGGTTACGCCGTTCCAAATTATCCCGATGAGGCAACAACTGACGAAGAAAAAACGATTAAAGCGACCTATGCTAAAGTTGGGTTCTGCGGTAAATCCTGTTTTACGTCAAGGAAACTCGGACAGACGTGCGCCAAAAGCAGTAAAAAATTACGCCAAAGCACACCCTCATTCTATGGGCGTTTGGGCAAAAGATTCCAAAACAAAAGTTGCCCACATGACAAGTGGCGATTTTTTTGGTACTGAAAAATCTGTAACGATTGAAAGCGACACACAATACAAAATTGAATTTGTTGCCACGGACGGTTCTGTAAAGGAATTGAAAGGTTTGGCAAATTTAAAAGCAGGCGAAATCATCGACAGTTCGGTGATGAACTTAAATGCGCTAAAAACGTTCGTAGCACAAGCAAAAGACGAGGCTAAAAAAGAAGGCATTTTATTATCGGCACACTTGAAAGCAACGATGATGAAAGTTTCCGACCCGATTATTTTCGGTGCTATCGTGGAAGTTTATTTTAAAGAAGTGTTTGAAAAATACGGCGACTTATTCGCATCGTTGAACATCAACAAAAATAACGGTTTGGGCGAAGTTTACGCAAAAATCGCAGGAACACCACAAGAAAACGAAGTAAAAACAGCGATTGAAAACGCTATCAACAACGGCCCTGATTTGGCCATGGTTAATTCAGATAGAGGAATTACAAATTTACACGTTCCGTCTGATGTAATCGTTGACGCATCAATGCCTGCGATGATACGTATCGGCGGAAAAATGTGGGATAAAGACGGAAAAGAACGTGATACACTTGCCTTGATACCAGACAGAAGTTACGCAGGTGTTTATGTCGCTGTGGTTGATGACTGCAAAGCAAACGGAGCGTTAGATCCAAAAACAATGGGTTCTGTTCCGAATGTTGGTTTGATGGCGCAAAAAGCCGAAGAATACGGTTCGCACGACAAAACATTCCAAGTTGACGGCAACGGAACAGTTCGTGTTGTTGATGCAAACGGAACTATTTTAATGGAGCAAGCTGTTGAAAAAGGCGATATTTTCCGTATGTGTCAAACCAAAGATGCACCGATTCAAGATTGGATTAAATTAGCGGTGTCACGTGCTCGCTTATCTGAAACGCCTGCCATTTTTTGGTTAGACGAAAACCGTGCGCACGACAGAGAAATTATTGCGAAAATCAACAAATATTTGCCAACTCACGACACGACAGGTTTAGACATTCAGATTTTAAATCCTATTGATGCAACGAAATTCTCGTTGGAAAGAATCCGCAAAGGTTTAGACACGATTTCAGTAACAGGAAACGTTTTACGTGATTATTTAACCGACCTCTTCCCTATTTTGGAAGTTGGAACATCTGCAAAAATGTTGTCAATCGTTCCGTTGATGAACGGTGGTGGTTTGTTTGAAACAGGAGCTGGAGGTTCTGCGCCAAAACACGTGGAGCAATTCTTGGAAGAAGGTTACTTGCGTTGGGATTCATTAGGTGAATTTATGGCACTCGCTCCGTCTTACGAGCAAATTGCACGCACAACCAACAATGCTAAGGCTCAAATTTTAGCCGAAACGTTAGACATTGCAACCGAAAAATTATTGGACAACGAGAAATCTCCTGCCCGAAAAGTTGGTCAAATTGACAACAGAGGTTCGCATTTCTATTTGGCGTTGTATTGGGTAAATGCGTTGGCAACACAAACAAAAGATGCTGAATTAGCAACTAAATTTGCACCTATCGCTAAAGAAATGAACGCAAACGAGGAAAAAATCAATGCGGAATTAATCAATGCGCAAGGCAAAGCCCAAAACATTGGTGGTTACTATTTTCCAAACAACGATTTGGCAAACAAAGCAATGCGTCCAAGTGAAACATTTAATGCGATTTTAGCTGAAATTTAATTTCTGAGAAAATACAAACGACATAAAAAAAGCAGTGTTCAACTTTCATGAACACTGCTTTTTTTATCAATAGAATTCTATGTTTATTTATGCTCCCAAGTATATTTCAATCCTGCTGAAAACCAACGTGGTGGCATCGGAACAGCACCTGCTTCTTTGTAAACAGCGTTCAGTAAATTACTTACATCAACATAAGCGGTAAAACCTTGGATGCTGTAACTTGCACGAACGTCTAACAAGGTGTACGGTTTGTTTTTGATACGTTCAATAAAACGTCCATTAACTTGAATACCAAAACCTTTATAACCGTAATTCACACCTACAATAACTTGATTTTGCAACGCTTCTAACACATATTTCGACTGCGCAAATCCTGTTGATTGATAGCTTGGTTTCAAAAATGTATAACTTGCAAAATACCCAAAACGGTGGTCGCCCTCAAAAACTAACTGCTGACTAATGTGTGCGTTAATGCCATGTACTAAATTTCGACCTAAATTGAACGGCATATACGGAACAGTTGCCGAATCTCTTACCCAATCAATAAATTGGTTGATGTCACGGTAAAAATAACCTGCCTGAACACGCAATGTTTTGTAATTATATTGAATATTTCCCTCGTATTGCCAAGCGTTTTCGGGTTTTAAATTCGGGTTGCCGACATTACCTGGTTTTTGGTTTAAATACAAGTCAGTAAAAGACGGAATGCGTTGCCCCGAACCTGCGCTAAGTGCCAATTTCCAATTCGGTAAAAACAAATAAGCAACATCAATACCAGGGTAAACCTGCCAACCGAAACTCGTGTTGTAATTGACGTACGCACCTGCGTTGACCATTAATTTTTCAAAATAAAAACCTTTGTATTCTGCCGAAATTCCGTGATTATTACGGTCGTGTTTGCCTATGTTTGAACTGTTAATCGTCTCAAAACGAGATTCCCAACCCAAACCGAAATCCCCGATTTTTGTTTTTACACTCGCATTTAATTCCGCCATACTTGCGTTGGTGTAATGCTTGGAACGTGCAACTTTCAAATTGTGTTTCAAATAACGATAATCATCTTCGTCATAGCGGTTGCTGAACCGTGGAGTTAAAGTAAAATTCCCGAATTTGTGTTTAGAAGAAACGCTGACAACGCCTGTTTCAACAATTTCCTGCGAATTAATATCACCTGGCGCAGCATAATAACCGTTTGCACCGAAATTACTAAATGAATAACCACCCAACCATTGAATAGAATGATTTTCGTTGAGCGTTACACCACCGTTATAAAAAAGTCGGTTGTTGTTTTGCGCTGTATTGTAACGCTGTCCGTTGTAAACTTCTCTGCTGACCGCAATTAAATGGTTGGTTTTCTCCGTTCCTAAATTTGCCGTCAATTGCGTACCTCCACCGCCGTAAATTCCTTTTTCGTTGTTGTCGCCTGCTTCTTGTTTTTGAAAAGACGTTCCTGCATAGTTGTTAGCAGAAAAGAACGATTTAGCACTTTTCTTGGTAACGATGTTTATTACACCTGTCAACGAGTTAATTCCGTACATACGAGCGGCAGGTCCACGCAAAATTTCGATGTGGTCGATTGCTTCCAACGGAATTTGCATATTTAACATATTGTGCGCTGTTTGCGAATTAATCATTTTCACACCGTTGATTAAGACAAGTGTTTGCTCGAACGAACCACCGTCAATGCTGATGTCTGCTTGCGTGCCAAAAGGTCCACGTTGGCGAACATCTACACCACCAACGTAGGTCAATAATTCATTGATTGACTTCGCAGGATAGCGTGCAATTTCCTCTTTGGTAATAATTTGAATGCTACGAGATGATTGGTTAAAAGGAATTTCTAATCGGTTTCCTTCGATAACAACTCGGTCTATTTCAGTAGTATCTGTTTGATTTTGAGCAAACAACGTTGCTGAAAAAAGTAGAAAACTACCGTAAAAAAAAGATTTTTTCATATTTATGAATTTAATTTGGCGACAAAATTCTTATTTTTAAAAGGTTGTTAAATAGTCCAGATATTAAATAATTAATAGTCCAGACAAGACGGTACTCATATCCTCGCTCAGCGACCGAAACCAAAAGCGTTGCTACTTCTTAATCTTCACTCTGTACTCTCAACTCTTCACTTGAACAAAATTCTGATAACTCGTGTCAATTCCAACTTTTTTAAGCCAACGTTTGAACTTTTGTTTAAGTGGTTCTTTGTTGAAACTAATGTCGTAGTTAAACTTCCAATTCACACGCTCAATACGTGCTTGCATCACAGCAGGGTGCGAACCTTGAAATTTTTCTAAGGTGTCAATGTTTTGAAAGTAGTCAAATTCTTCAACTTTTGGGATATTTTCATCTAACCAATTATCGTCGTGCCATAGTTTGTGAAATGTTTCCTGCTTTGCCTGCATCGTTCGTGGGTCTTTTACCCAGCCGTAATGATGAATGTGCGCATCTATTGCCACAACGTTTAACATTTTATCATTGTCTTTGCGAAAACCTTGTGCGTCACGAAAGGAATAAATGGATTTTTTGTTCCGAACTACCCGAATTTCAGTAGGATACCAGCGCATCGAACTACCTATATAATCGTACGAACCGAAAAAATGGCGGTATTTAAACAGTAATCCGTCAACTTTCGTGCGATTGAGGTTGTCTTCCATCGCTTTTTTGATTGTAGGCAAATCATTTTCATGCACAACTTCGTCGCCTTGAATGTAAAACGCCCAATCATAATCGTCGGGAATCGCTTGAAAAGCCTTGTCCGTTTCGACCGCCAAAACACGACCTCCTTCACGCAACGAATCGTCCCAAACGGTTTCGATAATTTTAATTTTATCACTCGGAATAGACTGAATTAACGCTAATGTTTCGTCTTCTGAATCTCCGACAGCCACCACAAAATAATCACAAATCGGCAAAATCGAAGTGATTGCCTCTACAATTGGATAATCGTACTTTTGAGCGTTTCTGACAAAGGTAAAACCTGCAACTTTCATGGGTTGTGATAATTTGAGATGCAAATGTACCGTTATTTCCATTACTTTTGCTAACTTAGATTTTATTTTCATCAAAACACCGTGCAACGCAACATACAATTTGTCAAAGGAGTAGGGCCAGCAAAGGCAAAACTTATTCACGAACAGTTAGAAATTTCGACTGTTTCGGACTTGTTGCATTACGTTCCGTTTCGCTATGTGGATAGGTCGGTTATAAACAAACTGACGGATATTGATGATTTGAGTAATTTTTATCAATTTTCGGGAAAGATAATATCGGTCGGAAATTTTACTTTTGGTAAGAAAAAAGGCTTGCAAGCAACGTTTACGGACGGCGTAGGTTCGCTCGATTTGGTATGGTATCAAGTTTCGGATTGGCTCATTCAAAAGATAAAAATTGGGAGTTTGGTAACGATTTTTGGGAAAGTTTCTTTTCAGAAACACAGTTTTCAAATGGTTCACCCCGAAATGATTTTCGACAGCGAAAAAGTGCCAAACACCTTGGTGGGCGTTTATTCGACCACCGAAAAATTGACCAAATCAGGACTTCATTCTTCGGGGATTTCTAAAGCCATTCGCTCGGCATTGGACGACACCGCCATTCAGTATTTTGAAACAATTCCGCTGTATTTGCGTGAAAAATATCAGTTAATGGATACCAAATCGGCTATTCAGAACATACATTTTCCGCTGAATGAACAGTTTTTACACCAAGCGCAACGCACCTTGAAGTTTGAGGAGCTTTTTTATTTGCAGTTGGAGTTATTACTGACCAAACAAATTAATTTACACAAAAACAAAGGATTTGCCTTTGAAAAGAAAGTCGATTTTTTTGATTCTTTTTATAAAAATTACTTGCCGTTTGAATTGACAAATGCGCAAAAACGTGTTGTAAAAGAAATCAACCGTGATTTAAAAAGTGGCAGTCAGATGAATCGTTTGGTGCAAGGCGATGTCGGAAGTGGTAAAACGTTGGTGGCGTTGCTTGCGATGTTATTGGCGGTTGATAGTGGTTTTCAAACCGCCCTCATGGCACCGACAGAAATTTTAGCGCAACAACATTATTTATCCATTCAAGAACTGCTGAAAGATTTACCAATTCGGGTAGAACTTTTAATTGGTTCGTTGAAAAACAAACAAAAACTTCAAGTAATTGACGAAATACAAGACGGTATCATTCACATTGTTATCGGAACGCACGCTTTGATAGAAGACCGTGTAAAATTCCAGAATTTAGGTTTGGTTGTTATTGACGAACAACATCGTTTTGGTGTGGAACAACGCTCAAAATTGTGGCGAAAAAACAAAGATTTACCACCGCATGTTTTGGTGATGACGGCAACGCCCATTCCACGAACCTTAGCGATGACCGTTTATGGCGATTTGGATATTTCCATTATCGACGAATTACCACCAGGGCGAAAACCCATTACAACGAATCATTTTTTTGAGCGCAACCGCCTGCAAATCTTAGGTTTTTTGAAATCTGAAATCGAAAAAGGACGACAAGTTTACATTGTTTATCCCTTGATTGACGAATCGGAGGCGATGGATTTGGCGAATTTGATGCAAGGATACGAGTATTTGTGTCATGTTTTCCCCAAACCGCAATTTCAAATTAGTATCGTTCATGGAAAATTAAAACCCGACGTGAAAGACTTTGAGATGAACCGTTTTGTGAAAGGCGAAACACAAATTATGGTTGCCACAACGGTTATCGAAGTAGGCGTAAATGTTCCCAATGCTTCGGTTATGGTTATTGAAAATGCCGAGCGCTTTGGTTTGTCGCAATTACATCAGTTACGAGGTAGAGTTGGACGAGGAGCAGAACAATCGTATTGTTTGCTTGTCACGAAAGACAAACTTTCTGCCGATTCCAAAAAGCGCATGACAACGATGGTTTCCACCAATGACGGATTTAAAATTGCCGAAGTTGACATGGAAATCCGTGGACCAGGCGACATCATGGGAACGCAAC
>DAOMPZ010000034.1:13195-19759 GCA_035445045.1 Crocinitomicaceae bacterium
GGCATTATGAATTTCAAAGTTGCCAACCTCATCACGGACGGAAAAATTTTAGAAGTTGCCCGCAACGAAGTCAAAGAGATTTTGGCAAACGACCCGATGTTACAAAACCCCAATTATTACGTTGTCAAAAATGAGATTAATCGGCGGATGGCAGGCAAACCAAACTGGAGCCAAATATCATAGAGCATTTCCAAAAATAGCGAACTACTTCGTTGTTATCAAATTTCGGCAAAAGTCATGTACGCTAGTACATTCCTTTTACTTCATTTTCAACGCCTCGTATTTCATCTGTTTTTGAAAACGCTCATTATCTTTCAAATATAATGTCATAAAAAAATCCCTGCTGAGTTCAGCAGGGATTTTTGATATTAGGATTTTAAGAAAATTAATCCCGTCTTCGGTCTTAACTCTACACTTTTAATTCGCTTTAACCAATTTCACAACCGAAGTTGTTGCATCTGTTGTTACAACCATTTGATACAATCCACTTGGTAAGTGATTAATATCTAATTGCGTTGTTGCAGTTGTCGCTGTATGTGTTAAAACAGTTCTTCCACTCATGTCAACAAGTGTAATATTTGCATTATTTGTATTTAAAGCAACCGTTACAGATGTATTTGCTGGGTTTGGATAAAGTCCGATAATTGCACTTTGAACATCGTTTACACTAAGTGCTGTTGTAAAGTTTTTCGTTGTGTTTGGACTGTCGCCATGAATAGCTTTACATGATGCACGTACATAAGCCGTGTAGATTCCACCTTCTTCAAAATCAACTCCTGTTGTTGTCTGTGTTGCGTTTGCTACAGATGTTGCAGTTGTGTTTTTGTAATCTGAAGGGAAGTTAAGTGAAACGCCTGCTTTTCCGATAGCATAGTAATAACCATTTGCAGGTGCTGGCGAAATAGCGTCCCAGCTAATTGTAACAGAACCGTCTGCGTGTTTTGTAGCTACTAAATTCGTTGGTGTAGCACAAGGCTCAACATCTAATTGTTTTGTAGCAAAAACAGTATCTGATGTTAATGCCGTTGAACACTCTGTGTAAACGTAAACGGTATAAGAACTACCTTCTTCGATAGCTGTTCCGTCTGCTAAAGTATCAGACGTAAACGTTGTGTTTGACGTATTGAAGAAATCAGCACTTGTTGGTGTTGTTCCTTGTGGTACGATTGCAACTTGATAATTGCTTGTCGTTGTACTCGCTGATGCTGTCCATGTTGCAGTAAGTTGACCATAACCGTTGTCTGTAATTGTCAAACCTGTTGGTGCAAAACAAGGCTCTGGAGCGATTGTCACCATGATTGTATCGTTTACATTGATTGAAACAGAATCTGATGCTGCGTCACAAATTGAAATCATTGAAACAACATACGTTACGCTATCTTCTAAAGCAGTACCATTTGTCAAGGTGTCTGTTGTAAATGTTGTTGCGTTTTTACTAACTGTGAAATATGTTGTGTCTGCAAGTACGTCACCTTCTTTTACTACTGCTAAGATATAATCTTCTGCGGGTAAATACATTGGTGCTGTCCAGTTAACCGTAATTGAACCGTTATCATTATTTGTTGCAACTAAGTTTGTTACTTCGCCACAAGGCACAGGGTAAGAAACAGTAACAGTATCTATGTTTATACTTGAAAAATTATTTCCACCACAATCCGACACAACATAAACCTCATAGTCACCTAAATATAAAATTGTTCCATTCGGTAAAGTGTCTGTTGTAAATGATGTTTCACTTGCTGCAACTTCAAATTTACTTGTTGGTGCTATTCCTATTGGTGCAATCGCAATGGCAATTCCATTTGCAGGAGTAGTCGCAGGAGCGTCCCACGTAATTGTGATTGTTCCGTCATTGTTGTTTACCACAGCTACGTTTGTTGGTGCATCACAAGGTGTATTGTTTGTTACTTGAGTATTTGCCACCAATACAGTATCCGAAACTTCATCATTAATATCGTCACAAACCGCAAGGACATATACATCATAAGGTTCATTTTTACTTAAAAAGTCTCCGTTTATCAACGTGTCTGTTGTAAATGTTGTTGTTGCATTATCCGTTGTGAAATACGTCGCAGGTATCGTGTCGCCTGCTTTGGTAACAAAAATTCTATATCCGTCCGCAGGTACACTTGTTGGAGCGTCCCATGTTACAGTAATAGAACCGTTTGCATTATCTGCTACAACTACGTTTGTTACTTGTTCACATGGATTTACATAGATTGTAACTGTTACCGTGTTATCTGTTGTGTCTGAAACTTCATCATTTGCATCGTCACATACAGCAACAACATAAACTTTATAGGTTTCGCCGTCTGTTAAAGCTGTTCCGTCAATTAACGTATCTGTTGAGAACGTTGTAGTTGCATTGTCTGTTGTAAAATACGTTGTTGGCATTACATCACCGTCTTTTGCGATGTAAACTCTATATCCGTCCGCAGGTACATTTGTAGGTGCGTCCCACGTTACTGTAACTGAACCGTCTGTATTGTCTGTTGCTACTAAATTTGTTATTGCCCCACATATAATTGAAATTGTCACCGTGTTATCTGTTGTGTCTGAAACTTCATCATTTGCATCGTCACATACAGCAACAACATAAACTTTATAGGTTTCGCCGTCTGTTAAAGCTGTTCCGTCAATTAACGTATCTGTTGAGAACGTTGTAGTTGCATTGTCTGTTGTAAAATACGTTGTTGGCATTACATCACCGTCTTTTGCGATGTAAACTCTATATCCGTCCGCAGGTACATTTGTAGGTGCGTCCCACGTTGCTGTAACTGAACCGTTGGTATTGTCTGTTGCAACTAAATTTGTTGCTGTTTCACACGTTGGTGCTGTTGCGCAAATTACTGCTATGCTATCAACAAATAATCTCTGATTTACATTTACAGTTGTCCCCGAAGTTTCGATTTTTAATTTTGAACCAACTGTCACGCCTGTGAAATTTGCAGTTACTAATTGATATTTATTTCCGATTAATGAATCATAATCAACAAGTTCTACTTGTCCATCAATACTTACTTTTATGCCATTTGCCTCCTTAGTAGTCCAACCTTTAACCCAAAGTTTTACTGTAATATCTCCTTCAACTTCGGTCAATGCTCTTGATTCAATAGACCCATTTCTTGGATTAGTAGTATTACCGAGTTTAATTGTTCCACCAGCTTCATACGCTTTTACAACTGTTGGAAAATCTGCACTTGTTGTCCATTGTGTACCTGATGGAGAGCTTGTTGTAGCATCACCTCCTAGTGTAGCACTAGAAAACCCCTCAGTAAAACAACTCGTTTGCCCAAATCCCCAAGAAACGGAGAAAACAAGCACCATGAGTAAACTCATTCTTTTCATAAAATAAATCATAATAATCAAATTTAAAATTAACGCCCCAAAAATAGTTTAAATTTTTATAACAAACAGATTTTTTTATTTTTTTATGTACATCATTCACCACATTTATACGAAACATTTCGTATTTTTCTTTGATAATGGGAAAGTTTAAAGTTATTTCTTTACTTTTGGTCTTAATTTATTGTTAGTATTAGGGTTTTATGAAATATTTTTTAACATTACTTGTCACAATCACTTGTTTTTTAATTAATTACAACACTTACGCACAATGTAATCTATCCATACGTCCCGATACGGCTATTTGTTTAGGCTCGTCCATTCAACTAACAAATAGTACAACTGGAAAAAGTCCGATTACTTATACGTGGAATGCAAGCAGTGATTTAAGTTGCACAAATTGCCAAACACCAACCGCTACACCAACGACAACAGCAACATACACCCTACAAATCACAGATGATACAAATTGTGTGGCAACAAAAAATGTGACAATTACCGTATTGAACCTCCCTAACTCCAATTTCTCGTTTTCGCAAAACAACACGTGTTCGGGAAAAAACATTGTCTTTACACCCGCAAGTATTGTTGCAGGAAACACGTATTCATGGAATTTCGGAAATCCAGCATCGGGTAGTAAAAATACAGCCAACACAGCTGTAGCCAATCATAAATTTGTTTCGTATGGAAGTGGAAATGAAACTTTTACTGTAACATTAACCGTAACAAATGCAAACGGTTGTACCTCATCGAGTACACAAACGGTTCAATTCGGGAAATTACCCGAAGCAACATTAGTTGACCCAATTGCCAATTTTAAAAACTGTGACGGAAGTCCAACATTTGATTTAATGGTTTTCGATGCAACGCCAAATGCCGCACAAAATTATGAAATCGTATGGGGCGACGGAACTCCTAATTTTTCAAGTTCTTCTGCACCTGTAGGTGGCGAAACACACACCTACACCTCAACGGATATTTTTGAATTATACTATATTGTTACAGGTTTGAACGGTTGTAAAGATACGTCAACCTATATTGTTTCAAACATTACCAATCCAGCTATTGGAGCGGCAAACCCAGGTGGAACAACAGGTTGTGCGCCCTTATCGCTGTGTTTACCATTGACCAATTACACCAATAATCACTCATCAACGGTTTATTACGTTGATTATGGCGACAATTCTCCGATTGACACGATTACACACGCTAATTTGCCAACAACAATTTGTCACACCTATCAAGAAGCATCTTGCGGAAAACCCGATAATGCTTATACTTTTTCTATCAAAGCGAACAATCCGTGTGACATTTCAATAGCGACAATTACACCAATTAGAATTTACACACCTCCTACTCCTGAGTTTAGCAACCCACCTGTTGCGTGCGTGAATTCAGCAGTAACTTTTCAGAACAATACAACACCTGGTTTCAACTCTTCGTGTCAACAAACAACTACGTACAAATGGGATTTTGGTGACGGTTCGGCAGCTGTAAGCACAGGTATTTCAAAAACAAACCCAACACACAGTTATTCGGCACCAGGAACTTATACGATTACATTAAGTGTTCAAAATTCATGTGGAACAGAAAGTATTTCCCACGACATCTGTATTGAGCCTGTTCCCACACCAAAATATGCGGTAACACCCAATAACGGTTGTGTTCCGTTTATTCCGACCATTCAAAACACTTCGGACACTTCTGATTTTTGCCAAACAACGTTTAATTGGAGCGTTGTCAACGAAAGTCCAAGTTGTGGCACGTCAAATTGGGAATATACAGGCGGAACTAACAGTTCAACATGGGAACCAAATTTTAAGTTCAACACAGCAGGAAATTACACCATTCGCCTGTCTTTGACAAACTCGTGTGGGACATTTACCTTAGATTCTGTTGTAAAAACCAAAGACAAACCGATTGTTTCACTTGCAAGTATCAGTCCTATCTGTCAAGGTGGAAATATTCACCCAACAGCATCAATTACGGATTGTTCCGCTCCGATTACTTCAACCAATTGGACATTTACTTCGGGTTCGCCTGCAACGGCAAGTACCGCTGACCCTGGAACAATCACATACAGTACTGTTGGAACATTTAATTACAACGTGCAAGTAACCAACGAATGTGGCTCAAATACTGCAAATTCAAGCATTGAAGTTACAAGCCCGCCGACAGCAAACGCAGGTTCAAACGTTAGTTTTTGCGCAGGAAATAGTACCACTATCGGAACTACACCAACCGCAGGTGTAACCTACTCATGGAGTCCTTCGCTTGGCGTGACTAACCCGAACGCATCAACCACAAGTGCAAGTCCCGAAAATAACGGAGATACCGTTCGAGTTGTAAATTATACACTAACCGCATCAACATCACCAACGTGTTTTTCGACCGATGTTGTTACCTTGACGATTAATCCAAAACCGAATTTAACAACGACCAATCAAACCATTTGTCAAGGCGATTCCATAAATCTAATTGCCACCACAACGACAACACCGATGACGTACACTTGGACAGCACACCCTGATATTACGTGCACAAATTGTCCAAGTCCGAAAGTAGCTCCGACAGCAACAGCGTATTACAATGTTTCTGTTGAAAATCAATACAACTGCCAAACAGGCGGTCAAATTATGGTAACGGTCAATAATCCTCCTGTTGTCAACGCAGGGAGTGACCTCGTTTTGTGTAACCAACCTATTCCACAACAATTAGTCGGAACGCCAAGCGGTGGAACGTGGTCGGGAAGTCCGAACGTGACAGCAGGCGGAAGTTTTACTCCGAATGGAATAGAAACCGTTGATGTAGTTTATACCTATACCGACCCAACGACTTTGTGTACCAATACCGATACGACAAAAATTACCGTTTCAAATCCTGTTGTTCCAACCTTAAAAGCATTAGACAGTCTTTGTAAAGATGCAACGATGGTAACGTTAGAAACATTCTTGAACGCAACGCCCACAGGCGGAACATTTACCGTTGACGGAATTTCGGCAACGACTTTCAATCCTGCAAGTTACGCTGTTGGGTTGCATAATGTTGTTTATTCCTACGGAAGTGGAACGTGTGCCATGACGGCAAACGCTCAAATTGACGTAAAAGCACTGCCAACGTTAGCTGTCAACAATGCAACCATTTGTGTAGGCGACACAGCAAATTTAAACGTGACAAGTTCACAAAATTCAACAACTTATTCATGGTTACCAAATACGG
>DAOMPZ010000035.1:0-1275 GCA_035445045.1 Crocinitomicaceae bacterium
CACGTGATTGGGTTAATTCCTGCTACGGACAATCGCCCTGGGCAAACAGCTTACACACCAGGCGACGTTATCACGATGTTTGACGGTACAACAGTCGAAGTTTTAAACACCGATGCTGAGGGCAGAATGATTTTAGCCGATGCCTTGGCTTATTCCCAAAAATACGACCCCGAATTGGTTATTGACATGGCGACCTTGACAGGTGCGGCGGTAGTGGCTATCGGAACAAAAGCATCGTGTATCATGGGTAATGACGATGCGAATTTGAAAAAATTAGTTGCAGCAGGATATGAAACGCATGAGCGTGTGGTGGAACTACCTTTTTGGGACGAATATTTAGACGAAGTAAAATCTTCCATTGCGGACTTAAAAAACATCGGAGGTCGCTACGCAGGTATGATTACGGCAGGTAAGTTTTTGGAACATTTTGTAAAATCGCCTTACATTCACATCGACATCGCAGGCCCTTCCTTTTTGGACGGAGCGCAAGAATACAGACCGAAAGGCGGAACAGGTGTTGGCGTTCGCTTAATCACAAATTTTATTGAAAATCATTTTTAAATGGACATATCAAACATCAAAATAGGAATTACCATTGGCGACATCAACGGCATCGGCCCTGAAGTTATCATCGAGGCGTTAAAAGACAATCGTCTTTACACAGATTGTACACCAATTATCTATGGCTCGGCAAAAGTGATGGCGTTCTACAAAAAGAATTTGGAGGAAAATGATTTTGCGTATCAATCCGTAAAAAGTGCCGATGATGCTGCGCCTAGAAAAATAAACATTATCAACGTTTGGCAAGAAGAAACAACGATTGAACCGAGTAAAATTACCGAAACAGCAGGAAAATACGCATTCAAAGCCTTGGAAGCCGCAACCAACGATTTAGCAGCGAATAAAATCGACATTTTGGTAACAGCTCCGATTTCGAAAGAAGCTATCCAAAAAGCAGGTTTTCAATTCCCTGGACACACCGAATATTTAGCGCATTTGTCAGGCGAAGAAGAAGCGTTGATGTTTATGGTTTCGGACACAGTAAAAGTTGCCGTTGTGACCAGTCACATTCCATTAAAAGAAGTGGCGACAACGTTGACGAAAGAAAAAATTTATAAAAAAATAGTTGCTTTAAACAATTCGTTAATCAAAGATTTTGGTGTTATCCGACCAAAAATTGCGGTATTGGGCTTAAATCCTCACGCTGGTGAAAACGGAAAAATGGGCAACGAAGAACAAGAAATCATCTCGCCTGCGATTAGTCAAGCGTGGAAC
>DAOMPZ010000035.1:1285-19541 GCA_035445045.1 Crocinitomicaceae bacterium
ATTTTGGCATTTGGCCCCTACCCTGCTGACGGCTTTTTTGGTGCGGCAAATTTGAACAAATACGATGCGGTTTTGGCTATGTACCACGACCAAGGTTTGACTGTTTTTAAAGCCTTAGCTTTTGATAGTGGCGTTAATTACACCGCAGGATTACCGATTGTACGAACATCACCCGACCACGGAACAGCATTTGACATCGCAGGAAAAGGCATCGCATCGGGGCAATCTATGCGCAACGCTATTTATTGGGCAATGGATGTTTACAAAAACCGAATGGCACATAAAGAAATGAATGCCAATCCTTTAAAATCTCAAAATAAAGAAGCGACAAGAGATAAATCGGATAAAGTTGACGAGTGATAGTTAAGAGTGTATTGATAGTTAAGAGTGTAGCGTACAGAGTTAAGATTGTATTAAAACGACTTTGATTTTGGACAAATCTGCAATCTGATTGCAGATTTGTCCAAAATTTATTTATATATTTGCAATATGATACAAAGACAAATTACATCTTCCATCGTTGCTTTGCGGAATAAATTTCCTATAATTACGCTAACTGGCGCAAGACAAACAGGAAAAACAACCCTTTTAAAATCTTTGTACAAAGACTTGCCTTATATCAATTTGGAAGATCTTGATAATCGGAAATTGGCGACTGATGACCCACGTGGTTTTCTGAGCAATTATCCCAATGGAGCAGTCATTGACGAAGTTCAACAAGTGCCACAGCTTTTTTCATATATCCAACAAATAGTGGACGAAAAAGATATTCATTTTGCACTTTCGGGTTCGCAAAATTTTCAGTTATTGCAAAACATTACGCAGTCCTTAGCTGGGAGAACAGCGATTTTCAACCTTATGCCTCTTTCATATAACGAACTCTCAGAAGCTGGCTACACATTTGACCGTGCAGAAGATTTGGTTTTCAAAGGTGGTTATCCTCGACTTTTTGACAAAAATATAGACCCACTAATTTACTATCAAAATTACATTAGTACTTATGTAGAGCGAGATGTTAGACTTATTAAAAACATAGAAAACCTCTCTGTTTTTGTTCGATTTATTCAACTTTGTGCTGGAAGAATTGGTCAGATAGTCAATTTTCAATCTTTGGCAAATGACACAGGGGTAAGTCTTAACACCATAAAATCATGGTTATCCGTTTTGGAGGCAAGTTACATTGTTTATTTACACAAACCGCATTATAACAATTTGAATAAACGGATTACCAAAACTCCAAAATTGTACTTTTACGATACAGGTTTGGCTTGTTCACTATTGCAAATTCAATCAAAAGAACAGCTCTATTCACACTATCTTGTAGGAGGATTGTTTGAGAATTTTGTGTTGAACGAAATGAATAAAACCTATTTGAACAAAGGATTGAAGCCCTCTTTTTATTTTTGGCAAAACAAAGACAAAAAAGAAATAGACATCATTATAGATAAAGGAATGGAATTATTTCCATTTGAAGTAAAAGTGGCTCAAACCAAGAACACACACTTTTTTGACAACCTTCTATATTGGAAAAAGCTCAACAACACACCACCTGAATTATTAAACGTAATTTACGGAGGAAACGATAATTTTAAAACTTCCAACGGAAATTTCATCAGCTGGAGACATATTGCGCAAACAATAGAACAAATTTAGTTGGTGTTTAGGACAGTAGATAATCTTACTTCGTTTCATATTGGCTATTAACAAAACGAATCGTCTAAAAAACAGCATTAAAAATGTCCATTACTCCGAAAATTGGTGAAATTTCAAATTAGACACAAAAAGAACGGCTTAAGCCAATAGAGAAACATAAAATAGGAATATGGTTTTAACCCATTCCTATTTATTTTGATATTTTCTCAAACCTCACACCTTCTCAACTTCACGCATCAACTCCATGACTTTCTCCACTTGGTTTTTAGAACCTGTGAAGTAGCCTACACGTTGGTGTAATTCTGTGGGTTGAATTTCCAAAATTCTGTTTTTGCCGTCTGTTGCCAAACCGCCTGCTTGTTCTGCGATAAATGACAACGGGTTACATTCGTAAAGCAAACGTAATTTTCCTTTCGGCGAAGTGGTCGTAACGGGATAAATGTAAATTCCGCCTTTGATTAAATTACGGTGAAAATCAGCGACTAATGAACCAATATAACGCCCCGAATAAGGTTTTCCGTAATCGTTTTCAAACGATTGACAGTATTGCGTGTAAGCCTTTATTCCTGCATGACAACTGTCGATATTTCCCTCGTTGATACCATACAAACGGCTTTTTACAGGCATTTTCATATTCGGGTGCGACAAACAAAACTCGCCAATTGACGGATCGAGTGTAAAACCATTTACGCCATTTCCTGTCGTGTAAACCAACATCGTTGACGAACCGTAAAGTACATATCCTGCGACAACTTGCTCTGTTCCTTTTTGCAAAATATCGTCAATCGTTGCCAACGTTCCAACAGGAGATCTTCGTTTGTAAATGGAAAAAATCGTTCCGATAGAAACATTCACATCAATGTTGGAAGAGCCGTCCAACGGGTCAAACAAAACAACATATTTTCCGTTTTTGGAAACCTCATCATCAAAGGCAACAAAATCATCGTTTTCTTCCGATGCAATTGCACATACTTCGCCACCGTTACGCAACATTTTAATAAATTGCTGGTCGGCAATAACGTCTAACTTTTGCTGTTCTTCGCCTTGAATGTTCACATTTCCCTCTTCGCCCAAAAAGTTATCAATCAAACCTGCTCGACGCACATCTTTGGAAATAACTTTGGCAGCAATAACAATCGCATTTAACAGTCTTGACAACTCGCCCGTTGCATTTTGGTACTCCGATTGGCGTTTCATGATAAATTCGCTCAGCGTAATGATTTTCTCCATGTTGTTTTTGTTTGGGTTGTAAAATTAAAAATAATTAAGGAGTTAGCGGTGTTTGTTGTGGGAAAACCGTGCTAAATAATCACTTCTGCGCATTATTCCGATATTGATTATACCGTTCAAAAACCGTATAAACGTAATTTACGGTTTGCAAACCTCGTGATGCACCATATTTCACAACAGGGTCGTTGTAATATTCGGGTGACGATAATTTGCGATACATCACCTCGACATTGTTGTTCCATTTATTGGGATTTAGTCCGTGTTTTCGGGCTAAGGCAATAGCATCGTGTAAGTGTGATGCGCCTGAATTGTAGGAAGCTAACGTAAACTTTATGCGGTCATCATCGGAGGCGGTGTTTTGCCACAAATTGTAATTCTTCATAATTAGACGAACGCCCCCATCGACTTGCTCTTCGATAGAGGAACTTGGATAAACATTGTAAATCGCACCTGTTGATGGCATAAATTGGAACAACCCAAAAGCTCCACCCAACCCAATAATATTGGGGTTAAACCGTGATTCGTGGTAAATAATTGCCGAAACTAATTGCCAGCCAAACGGTTTTCCTTTCGTTTTTGCTGTGACAACTTTTTTGATAGTCGCATAGTTTGAAACGTCCGATGAATTGAGTGCTAATTTCGCTGTTGACGGTAACTCAAAATATTTGTAATGCAGATAACTATACAAATCGCTTTCTTTGAATTGCTCAATCCAATTATCTAATTCGGCTTTGAATTTCACGGAAGATTTGCGCAAACCAAAGGCAATTTTTTGTTTAAAACTCAACGGAACGGAAATATCCAAATTGTTCCAATAATACTGATTGATAATTGCAATGTTTTTGTCAACAACCGTGTAATCAATTGTTCCGTCTGCGACTTGTTCAATCAAATAATCGGTGCTGATGTCTCCGTTTTCTCCGTAAATATAAATAGTGTCGCCCATTTCATTTTGAAGGTTTTTTAGTTTAAAATAATAAGCCGAATTTTCCCAAACATTTACTTTGCGTTGCGCTAATTGCGTTGCATCGGAAATAAAATCTTCAGGATTGTCATCGTCTAATTTGCGCTGTACGAGCACTTGTTCGGTATGTAAAATAGGAGCGGAGAAGGCAAAAAACTTCTTTCGGTCGTTGGTCACAGACAAATTACACGCTACCAAATCGACCTCGCCATTATCCAAAAGATTTAAAATTTCGTTGCGGTCATTTACAATTTGAATATCCAATTCAAGTTGGTGGTCTTTGCAAAATTCTTTTAAAATTTCGTATTCAAACCCCATGTTCGCCCCGTGGTATTCAAAGTAAGATGAAGAATTGTTTTCAAACAAAACGGTCAACTTGCCTTTTTCTAAAATGTAAGGTAAGTCCTTATTCCTAAGCTCTTTAGTGATTTTAATTTTATTAACCGTTTGCTCGTTACATGAAAAAACAAGCAAGGCAATCGAAAGTAAAAGTATAGCTCTTTTCAAGGTTTTTTAGTTTGAAACAAAGAATAAAGGTAGGAATTTTTTTAAAAAGGACAATTTTTTTAGAATAACTTATGTTACAGCATAAAAAAAACGGCTAATTTCTCAGCCGTTTTGTATTTGAAATAGTTAATTTAAAACTTGAATGTTTCCATAAATTTGGTTGTGAATTCTCCTTTTTGGAAGTCTTCGTTATCCATTAATTTTTGGTGGAATGGAATCGTTGTTTTAATTCCCTCGATGATGTATTCATCTAAGGCACGTTTCATCTTTAAAATCGCTTCCTCACGTGTTTGAGCAACAACAATTAGTTTCCCAATCATCGAGTCGTAATTTGGCGGAATGGAATAACCTGCGTAAGCGTGCGTGTCAATTCTTACACCGTGTCCACCTGGTGAATGGTAGGATATAATTTTCCCTGGACACGGACGGAAATCGTTGTATGGATCTTCCGCATTGATACGACATTGGATTGCATGAAGATGTGGGTAATAATTTTTACCCGAAATTTTATGCCCTGCTGCAATTTTAATTTGCTCTTTAATCAAGTCATAATCAATTACTTCTTCCGTAATGGTGTGTTCTACTTGGATACGTGTATTCATTTCCATAAAGTAGAAGTTACGGTGTTTATCCACCAAAAATTCAACTGTTCCAACACCTTCGTAGTTTACAGCTTTTGCTGCTTTAATTGCTGCTTCGCCCATTGCATCACGCAATTTGTCGGTCATAAATGGCGACGGTGTTTCTTCGACTAATTTCTGGTGTCTGCGTTGAATCGAACAATCCCTTTCAGATAAGTGACAAACTGTTCCGTATTGATCGCCAGCGATTTGAATTTCAATATGACGTGGCTCTTCCACGAATTTTTCCATGTAAAGTCCATCATTTCCAAATGCTGCGCCAGCTTCGTGTCTTGCAGATTCCCAAGCCTCTTCCAAGTCTTCTTCTTTCCATACCACACGCATACCTTTTCCACCACCGCCTGCAGTAGCTTTCATCATGATTGGATATTTAATTTTCTTGGCTGTTTTCTTAGCATCGTCCAAATCTTTCAACAAACCATCAGAACCTGGAACAACAGGAACACCTGCTGCAATCATCGTTGCTTTCGCATTAGATTTATCGCCCATACCCTCAATTTGTTCAGGCAAAGCACCGATAAATTTTATCCCATGTTGTTTACAGATTTCCGAAAATTTAGCATTTTCAGAAAGGAAACCATAACCTGGGTGAATGGCATCTGCGTTTGTAATTTCGGCAGCAGCCATGATATTGGGAATAGACAAATACGATTGTGCGCTGATAGCAGGACCAATACAAACTGCCTCGTCTGCAAAGCGAACAGGCAAACTGTCTTTGTCGGCTGTGGAATAAACCGCTACCGTTTTAATTCCCATTTCTTTACACGTACGAATGATACGCAAAGCAATTTCGCCACGGTTAGCGATAAGTATTTTTTTAAACATACTCAAAAATTTTTAGATTATAAAAAAATGGATAATAGAAACTATTATCCATTAAACTATCTTTTATTAAGCTGGGTCAACCAAGAAAAGTGGTTGGTCATACTCGATTGGTGACGCATCGTCAACCAAAACTTTCACGATTTTACCTGAAACTTCCGATTCGATTTCGTTGAAAAGTTTCATTGCCTCGATGATACAAACGGTTTCTCCTTTGTTGATAGAAGAACCAACTTGTACAAATGGGTCTTTATCTGGCGATGAAGAACGATAGAATGTTCCTGGCATCGGTGATTTGATGGTGATATACTTGCTATCGTCAGATGCTTCAGGAGCAGCTGACGCAGCTGGAGTTGGTGCTACTGGAGCTGGAGCTACCGCAACGGGTGCTTGTGGTATTGTCACAGGCAATTGTTGAGGTGCTGTTTGAATGATAAGCGGTTGTTGCTCATCTTTTGATTTTTTATCTGATTTAATGACGATTTTAAAATCTTTTTTCTCGATTTCAACTTCTGTTACGCCGCTTTTAGCAACGAATTTTATCAAATCTTGTATCTCATTTAAGTTCATAACGCTAACTATTTAGTCTGTGAATATATACAATTTTTACGAATTATAAGCCCATTTTAAATAAATTGCCCCCCAAGTAAATCCGCCACCGAATGTTGAAAGTATGATATTATCTCCTTTTTTGAGTTGTTTTTCCCAATCCCACAAACACAACGGAAGTGTTCCTGCGGTTGTGTTTCCGTACTTTTGGATATTAATCATTATTTTTTCTTTCGATAAGCCCATTCGCTCGGCTGTTGCATCAATAATTCTAAGATTGGCTTGATGTGGAACTAACCAATCTACATCATCTGCAGAAAGGTTGTTGCGCTCCATGATTTCAGCAGAAACGTCCGCCATATTAGTAACAGCAAATTTGAATACTGCTTTTCCTTCTTGTTTTACGTAGTGAAGTCTATTTTCAACGGTTTCAATCGAAGGTGGATTTGCACTTCCTCCTGCAGGTTGATACAAAAATCTTCTGCCGTCGCCGTCACTTCTTAAAATGGAGTCTTGCAAGCCTAATCCTTCTTCATTTGGTTCTAACAAAACTGCACCTGCACCGTCGCCGAAGATGACACACGTTGTTCTATCTTGGTAATCCAAAATACTGCTCATCATGTCTGAACCGACAACAATAACTTTTTTGTGTTTGCCTGCTTCAATAAATTTCGAACCTGTTTCCAAAGCGTAAATAAAGCCCGAACAAGCGGCATTGAGGTCAAAGCCCCAAGCGTTTTTCATACCGACTTTATCACACACGACATTTGCCGTACTTGGAAATGGATAATCGGGTGTAATCGTTGCAACGATAAGCAATTCGATTTCCAACGGGTCGATATTTTTCTTTTCTAAAAGACCTTTAACAGCCTCGGCAACCATGTCAGACGTTGCTCCGTCTGTCATACGTCGTCTTTGCTCAATTCCTGTTCGTGTTACAATCCACTCGTGTGATGTATCAACGATTTTCGCCATATCATCATTGGTAACGATTGTTTCTGGTAAATAACCGTGTACACCTGTAATTGCTGCTGTTATTTTTTTGTCCATATTAATTAAATGCTTCTTTAATTCTTTTTGTTAAGCCACTTTTTGCAACGTTATGACTGTGGATAAGCATGTTTTTTACAGCGATTTCATTCGAAATTCCGTGTCCGATGATAACATTACCGTTTACACCCAAAATTGGTGTTCCTCCGTAATTTTCATAGTTAAAACGGTCGAAATATTCATCTTGAATACCTCGTTTGCGAAGTAATCCGTAAATTCCTTCTGCCTCTTTCAATACGACATTTCCTGTAAAACCGTCACAAACAATCACGTCAGCAATGCCCGAAAATAAATCTCTACCCTCCACATTTCCGATGAAGTTTGTGTCATCTGCCTCTTTTAAAAGTTTGTGCGTTGCAATTGTCAATAAGTTGCCTTTTTCTTCCTCTTCGCCGATGTTTAGTAAACCAACTTTCGGGTTTTCGATGCCGTAAACGTGTTTGGAATACAAACTTCCCAAAATAGCAAATTGATGCAAAATATCAGGTTTGCAATCGGCATTTGTTCCTACGTCCAAAAGGATAGAGTTTGAACCATTAATAGTTGGTAAAACCGAAGTGATACACGGACGAATAATACTCGGAACGGTGTTTAATTTGTAGATAGAACCTACTAACATCGCACCTGTATTTCCCGTACTTGCAAAAACGTCAAGTTCGCCTTTGGCTAAAAGCTCAAAGCCTATCGCAATACTCGAATTTGGTTTTTGTGGAATTGCTCGTGTCGGGTGGTCTCGCATTGTGATAATATCGGGAGCGTGAACAATGTCAAAATCAGTTTCGTCACCACCGTAAAGTGCTAACTGTGATTTTATGTCGTTACTATCTCCGAGCAATACAATTTTTGCACCCTCTGGTAATTCCTTTGAGGCTAGTATTGCACCTAAAATTGTGGCTTTAGGTGCAAAATCTCCTCCCAAAACGTCTAAGCCTATCTTCATGGAAGAAAGAAATTAGTCTTAAATTGCTACCTCTTTTTCGGCTACAACTCTACCTTTATAGTAAAGTTTTCCCTCGTGCCAAAATGCACGGTGAAAAAGATGTGGCTGACCTGTTGTCGGGCAGATTGCGATATTATCTGCAACTGCTTTAAAGTGAGTTCTTCTTTTGTCTCTTCTTGTTGTAGAAGTTCTTCTCTTTGGATGTGCCATTTTACTTTATTATTTTATTTCTAATTTTCATTTTTAAACATAGACCATCTCGGATCGTTTGGATTAAAATCTTCAAACCCTAAATTGTCTTCCTCTTCATCATCTTCGTCAAATTCATCTTCATCGCTGACATCAGAATTGACGGTGTATTTTTGGATTAACTTCCACATTTCCTCATCACATTCGCCAACAGCGTGTAATTTTCGAGGTGGAAGTGCTAAAATTATCATTTGGTAAATAGGGTCTGTTACGTCAATTTCGTAATCTTCAGGAAAAAGAACGATTAAATTGTCATCGCCCGAATCCTCATCGCCAAATTTATAGATAATTTCCAACTCTCCGTTTATTGGTAGTTCCAAAGGCGTATCGCAACGGTCACACGTTGTTGTAACAATACCTTCGGTAGTAAAATTAGCGATGAACATGGTTTCTTTTTTTTCAAGAACCAACTCAACTTCTAATTTTCCACTACTAATTGGAGAATAATCCAATTGCTCAAAGAACGTATCCTCAACTTGGAAGCTAAACTCGTGTTTACCAAGCTTTAAACCTACAAATGGGATAATATATTCACGTTTTGACGGTTTCATTTTTCCAAATCAAGACGGCAAAGTTAGTAAAAATTAAATATAGGTTGTTAGAAAATCGGTAAATTATTTTTGTCAATCAATTCTTTTATGTCTTTTAATGCAGTTATTGTGCAATTTGTGCAATTATTGTGCAATTCATTTTAACGTGTAAAAAGCTCCTGCACCTCTTTGTCCGCTTGGTTTCAGAATGTCTTTTTCTGTTAAGTCTGTCAAGTCATTACTCGCTGTATTTCTTGAACAATCATTTAGCTTTTGATATTCACTATTCGTAATTTTTCCTTTCTCTTTCACGTATAAAACTGCCTTCACTTGTCTGTCGTTCAATCCAAGTGTTTGCAAATATTCCGCATAATAAATATCTTTCCTAAATTCTATCCAAAAATCTGAACCTTCAACAAGATATGACGGTTTTGGAAGTCCTTCGGCAATACACAATTCATTCATTTTTTTGATGCCACGTCCCCACGATTCTACATAACCACTTCGGAAAAAAGCGTTTGCAATGTCGGGATTGTAAGGTCGTGAAGAATGACTTTTTAAAAGATTGTCTATTGTCCAATCTTCGGGTAAATGCCCCTCATTCCACATCGTTATTTTGTCTTTGTAAACCCGAATTTGAATAGGCGTTAAACCCGAATAATCTTTGTGTGCAATCGCATTTAACAAGGCTTCACGAACGGCATCTTTCGGATATTCATACGTTTCTATGCGATGAATTTTGTTTTCGTAACTGATAATCGCTTTAATGTATTTCGTAAAAAGTATATCAAGCGTTTTTTCGATTTGTTCAAACAAGTTTCCGTGAATTTCATCTTGGAAAATCAAATCTGCTTCATTTTCAAAATATCCGATTTTAATGTAAGCTCCCGTAACAAATTTTTCGGGTTTTGGGTGAAACAATAACAAAGCGGCACGTTTCAAATATTTGCCCTCTGTCAATTCCAAGTTTTCCAAAAGTTGTTCGTTGGTATCATTCAAACTATCTTCGTCAAGACGTTTACTTCTTATTCCACGCTTTTTGAAAAAATCAAAAGTTTCTTGTTTTAAATCCGACACCGAAACATTTGGAATGGGTACACCGTCCCAACGTTTTCCTTTTTTATGTAACAAGAATTTTTCCAATGCAATGCCCTTCAATTCCTGTTCAGTACTCCCACTTCGGTAATGATATTGACCTTTGTAGCTTATGGCATTTGGATAAGGCTCTACAACAATTTCTAAATAATCGCCTTGCTTGGCTTGATGTAAATTCACATCGACCATAATGCCCAAAACATCACGCACTTTGTTTGGAATATCTTCCAATAATTTTTTAGCTTCATCAACACCAACAACATTACCGTCATTGTCTTTACCGATAAAAATAGTACCGCCGTTGGCATTTGCAAAACCGCAAATCCATTTTAAGGTATTCATCTTTCCAAATGCTTTTGTATTCTATGTTTTGGTGTTCGGGCATGGAGTACAAAGGTAAAAAATATTTTAAACAGGATTAGAAACTCTAACTATTATAAAACTGTTTAATCTCAAATAGCTCTCCTTTCGGGAACTCTTTTATGTTAGAAATCGCTTGTCCTTTTTGAATTTTTTCAAGACTTCTGTATGCTTTTGTACCGTCTTTGTCGCTAAAACCTAAAAATTTGTTGATTGCTTTTGTATTGTTTTTGTCTTTTACATTGAGTAAAAACGAAATTTCGCACATACTTGAAAAGTCAAAAGTCGGTTGGTTAAATTCTTCAATTCCTTGTGATAAAAGAACAACTGAAACGCCTTTTGAGCGAATTTCACGCAAAATTTTCTCTAAAATATCTTGATATTTTTTCTCTTTAAAAATTACGTGTGCTTCATCAATCAACAAAACGTAACGCATAGCACGACAACCGTTGTCGGTTGGAGTGCTATCCATATTCATAAATACGTTGTAAATGTAATTGATGATTAAAAATAACGAAGTAAAACGAACTGAATTTGACAAATCGCCCGACAAAGACAAGTAAACATTTTGATTCAAGAAGTTTTTAATTTTTTTATCTTCTTTGAAAACTCCGTATCGGCTTAATTCATCAATAATTTCAGTTAATGTATCTCGCTTATCTCCGACAATTTCTAATAGTTGTTCGTTGATTTCTGAAAAACTTGGATATTCGCCTGGCTTTTTTGTGATAAATGCTTCGTTTGTTGCTTCTCTTAATTTCCCTCTTTGTTTGATTCCAATATTTGAATATTTGCAAATAATATCAACAAATTTATCGATTCCCATTTGCTTATTTACGTCATTGATACTATCAATAAACGACAAAGGATTTACAGGAAATGGCGTATTTGGTGCATCAATAAATTGTGCTTTTGTCTTTTCAAAAAATGGTTGCATTTGAATTAAATCATCATCTTTCAGTCCTTTAAAATCCAAGTAAATGAAATTAACGTGATGATTAGATTTCTCTGAAATTTCTTTTAAAATTTGTAAAGCAAATTGAGTTTTTCCTGTTCCCGAACTTCCTGCAACAGCAATATGATTGTTATTGTATGAATTAGTATCATTGAAATTCAAAACAATATCTTCCGCTTTATCATCTAATTTGTTACCTACCAAAATTTTAATTGGCTCTCCAAAATATGACTTTTCAATATTTTGATTATTGTTTTTTACTGCATCTAAACTCACTTTTACAGTATCTAAAAACGAAATTCCTTTGTCTAAATGTTCGGTTAAGAAATCAAAAAACGTATAATTATTATTACTCGAAAACAAGTTATCCATTAACTCCAAACCGTGGTCAATGTGTAGTTTGATGTATTTCGGAATATTGTCGTCTGTTTTGTAAATACCATAATGCTGACAAATTAAAGCGACATAAAAATCTCTGTATTTTGCATCAAATAAAATATGGTCTTTGTATTCTTTTCCTTTGGAGTCGTAAATATTAAATTCCGATGATGTAAAATGCTTTCCGTTTTGCAAAGAGTAACCTAATGCAATTCTTGCGATTACATTTTCTTTTGTTCCAACAGGCAATTTTGATGTTAGTTTTCTAACGATTTCCTGATTGGCTTCTGATGTTCTTATGTTAATTTGCATTGTAAAGCTCATTGTACTTTTTAATTAAATTTTCTGGTGTTGCTTCTTCAAATGTTGAAGCATCTGTACTTACGTTGTGAATGATGTAAGACTTGCTAATGTTCGGTTTCAGTAATTCAAATTCACTTTCAGTCAGTTCTTTGTGAATTAGAGGGAACAAAACAACCTGCTCCGAAACATTTGGATAAAACTCTTTAATTACATTTTCTGCGTGGTCTTTATCAAATTTCTGCATTGGTGAATCTATAAATACTGGAAACTCAATATCAGATTCATCAACCAATGCTTTAAGTAAAGCAGAAGCATACATTTGGCGTTCCCCCATTGACAAAGAACCTTTGTCAATTTTCTCGTTTCTTGCGTTGAAAAGGTTAATGTCAACATCATCTCCCGCTTGGTTAATATCCACAACAACTTTTTTGATAAATCCTTTTTTGTGCATTAAGACATTCAATTCATTTAAGATGTTTTCTTCCAATTTTTTCTTGGTTGCATCTTTAAACTCCTTTATGAAATTGCGTAAATTCTCAATTTGCCTTTGAGTAATACTGTCTTTCTCTGAATAACGTCTTGAATCGTCAATTTTCTTTCTTAATTCTTCTTGACGTTGCTTTAACGTCTTGATTTCATTTTTGAAAGCACCAATTTTTTCGCCTAAATCGTAAATGTCTTTATCAATCGAAAAAACTCGGTTGTCTAAACGTGTTTTTTCGTTTCTCAAATTTGCAATATATTCATCTTCTGCATCTTTTTCTGCGGCTCTGATTTTTCTGCGAATAGAATCAAGGTCATTTTTTGAACGTGAATAATTATCGTTAAAACGAGAAAAAGTATCTCTAAAAGTATGTTTGAGCGTGTTTACTAACGTGTTTAATTCGTTAGTTTCAGTGTCTGAAAACTCGTGTATTGCTTCAAATGTTGTTGGCAAATCAGGCACATCAGAAAAGAAATGTTTTTTGATTAAATTCTTGATTTGAGTTTCGTAAAGATTACGAATATCGGTTATTATGACACCGTTCTTTACATCAAAAATTAAAACGATTTCTATGTTGTGATAGGTTTTCTAAATTGGGATAAAATTCTAATTTATTGGGAAGTAGAATCTGTTTTCCTTCAAATTGAGAGAGATTATAAATTGATTGATTTTCAACAAAAGTTTTACTTAAAATAACTTCGTAATTGTCTGAAATAGAAATAAGACCTCTATCAAAAGCTCTGTGCAGATTTGGACAAAGTGCAATTCCATTTGTCAATGTATCATCATAACCTTCTGAAAAGGGGACAATATGACAAGCATCAACCATTGAAATATTTGTTATTGCATCAATTCTCAATCCTGTAATCGCACAAGTATTATTATAGATTTTAGGAATTTCTCTTTTAAATAATCCACCACGAATAAAAACTTCTTCTTGAAAAGCATTTTCATCAACTTGATTTTTTAACTCAATTATTTTTCGTTTGTATTCTTCGGACGGCTCATTTAGAATGGAAACATTTGGTAAATCATCATTTCCGTTATTTCCGTAATTCGATTTTGTTTCTGGAAAATATCGGTCTAAAATTGAAATTTTGAGTACATCTCTGCTTTCTGGTTGTAATAATAATTCTGCAAGTTCATTATCTATCAAAGCACAATTTACTGCTGTAGTAAGATTTCCTAAACTACGCATTGAACTTTTGGATTCAATCCATTTTTCACAACCAACATTTGCTATCAAATTCCAAAATGGTTCAGAATTCATATGATAAAATGGCATTGCAAAAATCGGAAAATGATTGGTAACGACTAATTTTGACCAATTTGATTTAAATGAAGTAACCAATTCGGGCAAAATATGAATTTGATTATTTGTAAAAATTCCTTTTTCAAACAATCGAATAATGCTCAATAATAAAATTGGTTTGTGTGGTGCACCGCCATTCTTCGCATCTCGTTTTAGATGCGTAAAACAATGAATATAATATGATAGTTTTTCAGTCATCTATGCTGCAAATTTAAACAAATATTTGCTTTTCATATCCAAATCTGTTTTATATGCGTTGTGATATATTTCTGAAACCTTTTGGTCAAACAAAAAATCACGATACCAAATAGTTTGAATAGCAATCAGTTCTTGGTTTGTAATTAATTCAACGTGAGGTTTATCTTTCTGTACTTCTTTTTGTGCCGATAGCAAACGCTGTAAAACAGAGGCACGATATTTTGGAATATAAGGTCCCATTCCGTTTACGGCATCTGTTCCGTTTCTGCGTTGTGGCATACGGTTTTCAATTATATTTCGTTCCTCTGCCAATTCATTTCTTAATTTCAAAAGTGGTTTTAACCACGTTAAACCGTTTTCAATCAATGCAGACATTGATTTGTCTTGTTTTACAACTGTACAAGTCCAACAACCAAAACGACTTTGTCCACAAGATTTATGTTCTTTGTCGGTTACGACAGTCGGACATTCGTAATCGTCTGCACTTGCATCTAAATAAATTTGAAACAATTCGCTGTTGTCCGCTCCCCAAGGCGATGGCATTGTGTTGATGATATACTAAACTTCCTCCAACATCAAATGTCGGATTGGTGCGTACATAAATGTGTTGGGTTGGGTTGGGTGCTTGGTTAAACGCTTTCCTTTAATAGCGTGTTTTTTCATTGATTTGGCACGACTGGCAGATTCTGCCGAACGTGTCCCAATCAAAATAATTGCCTCGCCAAATTCATCAACCTGTTCTACAATACAGCGTTGGGTCGGTTTAATTTTCAGCCGTTCCGTACACCAACGGAAAGCATTGTTTGGTGCTGGATAACCTTTACCAATCAAGTTTACCCAAAAAGAATCTTCTAATCGTGGAATGGTTTTTATTACTCGAACAGGCACATCTTGTTCAACTGCGGCTTGTTCGATTTTGTCCAAAACTCGATGAACATATTCGGTAATTACAGGGTTTTCAACCATTGTGTCGTTGCAAACGACATAAATATCTCTGCCAACAACTCCGTGAAAATCTTTGATTTGTTTCAATGCTTCCCAAACCAATTGAAGCATTACGGTAGAATCTTTTCCACCGCTAAAACCAATAATCCACGGACGTTTTGTGTCGTCTGCAAATAGATATTGGTCTATTATTTCGTCAATTATATTTTGTATAAATTTTGGCATATTCTACGGTAACAAAAACAACGTGAGCCAATTCCTCTACTTGCAATCGAAGCCCGACCAAAGGCTGTACTAACAAGTAAAAGGAACGCCCACGCATACCGTAGGCGTTTCCACTTTACTTTCCCTTAGTACATTGAAAAATTGGTCGTATTTCGATTGGGGGAAAAGCTTAGCGAAACGCTATATTTTAATTTTTTTAAATTCTTATTATTTCATTAACATTTTTATTTGGGGCTTAAAGATAGGAATTTTATTTTGATTTTTTGTGAATGAGTGAAATGTTTTTTCAGTTCTCTTAGATAAACGTAGTTTTTTAAAACCTAATATGTGAATTGTGTTCGCACTACGGACAGTTTTATAAACTAATGAAAATCAAGTAAATATAATTGAATTACCAGTGGTAATACAAATTGAATAATACCTTGCAAAAAAAATACTAACTGTTTTCAATCGGAATAAGCTAAAATCTAAAACGAGCTATCGTGGGATTTTTATATTTTTGCAATATTCATGAACACATCATCATTTAAAAAAATATTTTCCGTATTACCCCAAATACAACGTTCGGCGGAGCAGTTGGCGCAAGCGAAAAGTAAAATTTTCTGGAAAGGCATTCATCAGTCGGCGAGGTCGGTTATTGCGACACAGTTGGCGGAACAAGTTATTGGAAATCACCTTTTTATTTTGGGCGACAAGGAAAGTGCCGCTTATTTTTACAACGATTTAGAAGCTCTTTATCCCGATGATAAACGCATTTTGTTTTTCCCCGAATCGTACAAAGTAGCATATCAAATCGAGGACGTCGATAATGCGAATGTCGTTTTACGTGCCGAAACGCTCGAAAAAATTAGCCAAGGGAAAAACGTGTGGATTGTTTCCTACCCCAAAGCCTTGGTCGAAAAAGTGCCAACCAAACAAAAACTCGTAGAAAACACCTTGCGTGTGGAAGTTGGCAAAACTTATACGATTGATTTTATCCGTGAATTGCTGCTGGAATATCATTTTGAACACGTTGATTTTGTGTACGAACCAGGGCAATTTGCCGTGCGAGGTGGTATCGTTGACGTTTTTTCGTATGCCAATGACGAGCCATTTCGTATCGAATTTTTTGGTGATGAGGTCGATGCCATTCGCTCGTTCAATCCCGTTGACCAACTTTCGACCGCTACTCATGCTTTTTTCAACATCGTTCCGAATGTGCAAGGCTCGCTGTTAAATCACGGTCATGCGAATGTGTTGGATTTTCTAGGTTCGGACAGCGTTATTTGGCTAGAAGATTACGATAAAACGGAACAGATTTTAGAAAAAGAGTTTGAAAAAGCACACGAAATTTACGAAAAACTCAACCAAACTGTTCGCAAAACACCACCACAAGAACGTTACTTAAATCCGATTGAATTTGCTAAATCTATCGAAAAGTTGAAAGTCATCGAGTGGGGAATAACGCCCTTTTTTAAAGCCAATTTGACCGAAGAATTTAAAGTCAATCCGCAACCGTCATTTCACAAGAATTTTGAGTTAGTTCGCAATCATTTGAATGAAAATTCCAAGCACGGAATTACGAATTTGATTTTTTCGAACAACCCCAAACAAATGGAACGTCTTTACGCTATTTTCAACGATTTAGACGGCGAAGTTGCGTTTACACCGATGAATTTTTCCATTCACGAAGGGTTTGAAATTCCCGAATTGAAATTGGCGTGCTACACCGACCACGAACTTTTTGAACGCTATCATCGTTTTCGCCTAAAAGAAGGTTTTGCGCAAAACAAGCAAGCCTTGACACTCAAAGAAATTTACAACCTCCAAAAAGGCGATTTTGTTGTTCACATTGACCACGGAATTGGGCAATTTAGCGGTTTGGAAACCATCGACATCAACGGCAAACAACAAGAGGCTATCCGCTTGATTTACAAAGACAACGATGTTATTTATGTGAGTATTCACTCGTTGCACCGCATTTCAAAATATTCTGGAAAAGAGGGAATTGCACCGAAATTAAACAAAATCGGAACGCAAGCATGGAGTAATTTAAAAAATAAAACGAAGGCAAAAATCAAAGAAATCGCCTTTGATTTAATCCAACTTTACGCCAAACGGAAAACGCAACCAGGTTTTGCTTTTACGCCTGACAGTTATATGCAAAATGAGTTGGAAGCATCGTTTATGTACGAAGATACGCCCGATCAACTCAAAGCAACTTTGGCGGTAAAAGAAGACATGGAATCGGCTACGCCAATGGATAGATTGATTTGTGGTGATGTTGGTTTCGGAAAAACAGAAGTTGCCATTCGGGCGGCTTTCAAAGCGGCTTGTGACGGAAAACAAGTAGCGGTTTTAGTGCCGACAACTATTTTGTCTTTGCAACATTTTCGCAGTTTCAGAGAGCGTTTGAAAGATTTCCCCGTGACGGTCGATTACATGAACCGTTTTAAATCGTCTGCGAAAAACAACGAAACGATTAAAAAAGTCAACGAGGGTAAAGTCGATATTCTTATCGGAACACATAAAATCGTGACGAGTAAGTTGAAATTCAAAGATTTAGGGCTTTTAATCATTGACGAAGAACAAAAATTTGGCGTTTCGGTCAAAGATAAACTCAAAACACTGCGTGAAACGGTCGATACACTAACGTTGACGGCAACACCCATTCCGAGAACTTTGCAGTTTTCACTTATGGGCGCACGAGATTTGAGTATCATTAGCACACCTCCACCGAATAGACAACCTGTTAATACGGAAATAATTACCTTTAACGAAGAGGCGATTAGAGATGCAATTGCGTATGAAATCTCCCGAAATGGACAAGTTTATTTTGTGCATAATCGGGTGCAAAATATTCGTGAAATTGCAGGCATGATACAAC
>DAOMPZ010000036.1:0-19197 GCA_035445045.1 Crocinitomicaceae bacterium
GCGCAACCCAACGGCTTCGCCCCAACGTTCTTTCGGAATAATATCAGCAATGTACGCCGCAGTCGAAGTTGGTTTAAAACCTGTCGAAAAACCGTGTATCAAACGCAAAAACAGAAAACCGTAAACGGTAGTCAAAATCGGGTACAAAAATCCACTGACAACGCACACCAACGACCCAACAATCATCACGGGAATACGTCCAACTTTGTCCGTTAGTTTACCCGAAAAAGGGCGTGAAATTCCTGCGGTCAAGGTAAACAACGAAATGATTAAACCTTTGTATTCTTCGCCACCCAAACTTGTCAAATAAGCAGGCAAATCAGGAATAATCATGCTGAAACTCGCCGCAAATAGTAATGTGCTTAAACACATTAAAACAAAAGGTTTTGTATAGATACTTTTTGTCGCCATTTTTAAAGGGCGCAAAGTTACAGGTTTCTTATGGAAGAAAAATTAAATAACGAGTTAAAAATTATGAACGAAGATTATTTTATGCAGTAGGGGTTGAAACCACCTACCGCTGTATATCGGTCGTGCTTACAGCACTAATTCGTGTAACACAAACGAATATGAGATTTTAAAATGCGCTTAACTCGACTTTTTGGCTAACAAAAAGTAAAAATATTTATCTTTGAAACAAAAACATGACAACACAAAACTTCCCACAATACCGCAAGCACAAGAACGGAAAGAATTTTTACAAAATAAATCATGCAAAGCATTTTGATGAAATTCAACTTATTGGAACACGCAAACTGCATTACACCATTAATGCCAATCAATACCCCGAAATGGTGCGCATTATGGATATGCTAAATTTAGAAGAACCTTTTGTTTTGTCTGATGAAAAGGAGTGGAGTGAGAATGTTGGTTAGTTAAAATCAACGAATAAATCTTCGCAAGCCGTTGAAACTACTAAATATTCCCTAATATTGCATTTTATTTAAACTCAAAATGAAAAAAATTTGGAAGAGCAGATGGTTTAAAATACCGTTTAATATTGCGCTCTATGGTTTTGCTGCTTATGGCTTAGTATTGACGGCTACTTATTTTGCGATGAAATTTAAAATCACAAACACCGCTGGAATGGTTGATGTCAACAATCGCTATTATCAATCCATGCACGACAAGTACAACCAAGGATTTAAAGTCGATAGCGTTTCTATACTTAAACACAAAGACGAGGTAGCAAGCCGACTTTTCTTGCTGAATGAGTATTTTCCGCTGAATGCCAAATACATTTCGGAAACGTACGAACAAACAAAAGACGAACGTTTGGCACTTCAAATGTTGGATTTAGTCGATTTTCGTTTGCAGAAAAACAAAGATTATCAAACGCAAAAACAAGAATTATTACATAAACTAAATTCCAAAGAGCGTGTCACAGGGTTGAGCGTTTTTGAATGGATGAATGTTGACGAATGGAAATATTTTAGAGAAGCCGTTGCGAAAGACAAAAAATGGATAGATTCTGCTGCAAAAGTCACAGGTGTCGAGGCTCGAACGATTGTCGCTTGCTTGGTTGGCGAACAAGTACGTTTGTTCAATTCCCGAAGAGAACGTTTTAAAGAATACGTTGCGCCTTTGAAAAGTTTGGCTTTGGAAACCAACAAATCGTACGGTGTGACAGGAATTAAGGAAAGTACGGCAATGCGTATTGAGGATAATTTGAAAAACAAAAATTCGGTTTACTATTTGGGCGAAGAGCACGAAAATTTATTGGATTACGATACGTTGCGTAGTTATGCAAACAGTTTAAACGACACGATGAGCGTGCGTATTCAGCGGTTGGTACAGTACGGAAATCACTATTATTCGTACTTATACACCGCTTTATTTGTGAAACAGATTGAAACGCAATGGCGAAAAGCAGGTTTCCCGATTGACAACAGACCCGAAATTTTAGCATCGTTGTTTAATTTAGGTTATCACAAGTCTGTACCGAAGAAAAATCCACAAGTTGGTGGTTCGGTTTTTAAAATTCATGATGTTGAATATACCTTTGGTTCGGTGGCGTATGATTTTTACTATTCAGGCGAAATGACCGATATGTTTCCGTATCACAGTCAAAAATTCAAATAGTAAATTTACGTGTTGAAAGTGAGTTATTTTTTGAGTTTTTGTGTGTTTCTATTTAGTTGTCATTCGGCTAATTCTTCGTGTGAAACGCGCGAAACAAATTTATCTATTCCAACAGAAAAATCAACAACAATCAAAGAAGATACACTGAAAAAAGGAGTTGATTTGAGTGTCAAAAATCCGACTTTAATTAATATGCTATTGATAGATTCGACGATTAAAGTAGAATTACGTTATGCGACAAGCAACAACTTTATGAATCAAATTATGTACGATTCCATTACCGAATTGTATTTGCAAAAAGATGTGGCGTTGAAATTAGCCAAAGCTCAAACCTATTTAAAAAAATTGTATCCAACATACAGTTTATTGGTGTATGACGGCGTTCGACCGTTAAGTGTTCAACAAAAAATGTGGGACGCTTTGGACAGTATTCCTGTTGCGGAACGTGGAAAATTTCTGTCTAATCCCAAAAACGGAAGTGTTCATAATTACGGCGCAGCAGTCGATTTGACAATTTGTGACGAAAACGGAGTGCCTTTAGACATGGGTGCAGCGTATGATGAAATCGGAAAAATTGCTTATCCGTCTTTGGAACAAGAATTTCTACAAAAAGGATTGCTAACGAAACAACACATCGAAAATCGAAAATTACTACGAAAAGTTATGTCACATGCTGGATTTTACAATATTCCAAGCGAATGGTGGCATTTTAATTCATGTTCACGAGAGGAGGCAAAAAAACGCTATGAGTTGGTACGATAGCACAAATTTACACGTCTAAATCAATTTTACTTCTTATTTTCGCACCATGAAAAAAATGCGCAAACGTTTTAGAGATTTACCGTTCAAAGAGAAGATTAAACTTTTTGAAGAAGTTTTCAGTCGATTTACCTTAGGTATGGGACTTTTTCACGGAGCGGCATTGTCTTTTTATTTGATTTTCACGTTAATTCCGATGTTGTATCTTGCCATAAACGTCATTGGTTCGGTCGTTGGGCGTGAAACGGTTACTTTATTCATCAATACACAACTAACAAACTATTTTGGAATTGATGATTTTAGTGCAGTTTTGTCTTTTTTGGAGTCTATAAAAATAGGAGGTGGTAGCGGTTTTTCTCAAGTAATTGGTGTGTTTGTTTTATTATTTTCTTGTTCGGCAATATTTACGTCGTTGAAAGTGAGTATAAACTATTTTTATGGAATAAAGCCACACTTTGAGTCGGGTAAAAAGAAATTTTTAGTCAGTTTAATTTCACGTTTGATTTCTTTTGCGTTATTAGCAGGTGTCGGGATTTTACTTGTTTCGACTTATGTTGCTCAAATTTTATTTAATTCCTTTGGTAGGATATTATTGCAAGAACATGTTTTGATGTCCAAATTTTGGTTTACAATCACACAACACGGTGTATCTATCCTGTTTATGAGCATTTTTTTAACGTTTGTTTACCGCTTTTTAAATGATGCAGTTGTGAAAACAAGAGTGGCATTTATTGGAGCTTTTTACGCAGCCATTTTGTTGCAAGTAGGGCAAATCATTTTATTACATTACATGAGTGTAGCCTATTTTGCCAAGTCAGGGAATCTGTTGAGTGTGATATTAATTATTCTTGCGTTTGTTTACTACGGTTCGCAGGCGATTTTCATCGGGGCGAGTATTTCGGCTGGTTATGGAGAATTAATTGATGAACCAATTTTTTCTAAGTATCGGCTAGTTAAGAGTACAGAATGATGAGTGAAGACATCAACAAAAGTCGTCTTTTGTCTTTCATCTTTTGTCTTTCTGTCTAAAAAATCTATCTTTGTCGTTTAGCAAAAAAACAAACTTTGACATACATTACTTTTCTTTTATTTGCGGTTAGCGTTTTTCTTATTTATAAAGGCAAAATCTTTAAAAGTACGCTCGTTTCATCGAAGTTGATAGCGTTTGTTTTTGCGATTAAATTTCTATTTATCATTTTGTTTGTTTCCTATTTAGACAAGCATAAAGAATTTGACTTAAAAGGCGACCACGACTATTATTTGCATGACGCTAAAGTTTTAAATAACGTATTTTACCAAAGTCCAACAACGTATTTTAAATTACTGTCTGGTTTGGACAATTCAGAAGATACACGTGATAAATATCTTTCAGAAACACGTATTTGGATTAATCCTTATTTGGAATACAACGACTGTCGCAGCGTGATACGTGCGCATAGTATTGTTGATTTTATTGCGAATGGAAATCCTTATTTTCATCTTTTATTGGTCAATTTTCTAAGTGTTTTTTCGATGCTTTTGTTGATCAAAGTGGTTTCCAAACACGTTTCTGCGACTTCTACTCTATTTTTAGTGTTAAGCCTTGCCATTCCGACGATTTTCATTTATGGAAATTTGGTCATGAAAGAACATTTTTTGATTTTTGGATTTTCGGCTCTGCTTTATGGGTTGAGTACAAAGAAATTGAAATCCATTTACACATGGATTGGTTTACTTTTTTTACTATCTGTAAAAATATACATTTTCGGCATACTCCTATTAGCAACAATAATTTATTATTCATTGAAATTAGTTCACAAAAACGTGTATAAAATTGGAATATTAACAACATACTTAACATTGTTAGTCATGATTTTATTTACACCTTTCGGGACAAAAATTGTTTTTCATATTTCCAAACAACAATATGATTTTGACAAAGTTGCCACAAAAGGATTGTATTTACACGACGAAGCATTAAAAAATGATTCGCACTATTTTTATCTAAACGTTGAAGACACAGCTTATTTTAAATATCAAGATGATGCAAATGTCGTTTTAATTCAAGATTTGACAATTGCCAAGCACAAGTGGCTCAACAATGAATTTTTAGACAGTATTCATCATGCAAAAGGGCACGCCTTTCATCTCGACATGGTCGTTCCTAAAACATCGGGTTCGTATGTTCCTCCTTTTTTCATTCATTACGACAAAGTCCGCCTGTTAAAAAATATTCCCTCATCAATTTTTTACACCCTTACGCAGCCAACACTAAATTCACCTGGAAGTGTTGCCAAATATCCAATTATTCTCGAAACGTTGAGCGTATTATTGCTAAGTTTTTTTAGTTTGGGGTACGCACTATTTTACAACCGACAAAAATTATTTAGTGCGTTTAGTATTGCTGTACTATTCTTCATTTCCGTATCCGCTTTTCTTGTTGGCGTAACAACACCCGTTATTGGTGCAATGGTGCGTTACCGTGTTCCGACGTACTTTGCAATCATTTTATTAGCCTTTATTTTAATTAATCCGATATGGAAAAAAAAGTCACTCGCATCACAGGAAAAATGAAAAAAATCATCTTTTTAACGCTCATTTTTTTTAGCATAACTTCTTGCTATAAAGGTATTAAGGTTGATATGATTGTACATAATGCGCTTATCCATTCGCTGGATAATTCAGATGCAACTTTTCAAGCGATGGCAATCAAAGACGGAAAAATTATCGAAATGGGAGCTGAACGCCAAATTTTAAACCGTTATCGCTCTGATAATGAAATTGATGCGTTTGGAAAAAACATTTATCCTGCGTTTACCGATGCGCACACACATTTGTTATTGTTAGCACAAGAACGTTTGTCTGCAAATCTAAAAGAAGTACAATCGGTAGAACAAACGCTTGTTGTGTTGGAAAAATATCAATCTCGAAATAATGCTAAATTCATCATTGGCAGAGGTTTACAGTTGGAAAATACCGAGCAAAAAATGGCATTAGCGAATGCTTTAAGTCATTCATTTAAAGACATTCCTGTTTTCATCATTACTAGAGATGCGCACACAGCAATTTTAAACCAAAAAGCAAAAGAGTATCTGAAAATTGACGAGAATATTTTAAGCGAGGATTTATTTTTTGAGCTATACGAACGTTTTCCACAATTTTCAAAAGCTAAAATTACAGCGCAACTCTTTGAAATTCAAGATGAATTGTTGCAATATGGTATTGTTGCCGTTCACGAAATGGGTTGGAGTAACGCCGATTATAAATTCTTTAGCGAACTTGTAAAAAACAAAAAATGGGTCATTGACATTAGTGCTTATTTATTACCGTCCGAGGAAAATAAAGCGTTGTTGAAAAACGGAATTACCCGCAAAGACAAATTACAACTACGTGGTTTCAAACTTTTTATTGACGGAACTTTTGGCTCACAAACAGCAAGTATATCTACCGAATACAAAAACGGAGAAAACGGAAAAATCAACTATTCGCAAACGGATTTAGATTCTGTTTTAACGTATGCTTACGACCGTGATTTACAAGTTGCGATGCATTGTGTTGGCGACAAAAGTGCTGAATTTGTGTTAAATCGCATTCAAACATTGGGCATGAACATCAACAATTTGAATTGGCGCATTGAGCATTTGCAAAAGGTCAACCCAACGGTGTTGAAGTTAATTTCAGAATTGCATATTATCCCGTCTGTTCAACCGTATCACGCTGTTAGCGATGTCAATTGGCTGGGTAATGTTTTGTCACTCGACAACAGTTTTTATGCGTACAAATCACTTTACAATACCAATCTTATGCTTGCAATTGGGTCGGATATGCCTGTCGAAACATTCAGTCCATTTGAAATTTTGTATGCTGCAACTGCACGTAAAGAAGTACAAAATGCTAATTTTAAAGGCTTTAACACGAAAGAAAGTTTAACCCTTGATGAAGTTTTACGAGGCTACACAACATTTAATTCGTTTTTAGTTGAAACCTCTTATTTATACGGAAGTTTGGATAAAAATGGTTTTGCGACATTTTTCATTGCGAATACACCAATCACAACCGACATCAATTCGGCGTATAATTACGCAATAAAAACCTTTATAAAAAGTAAAGAGGTTTACTCCGTTGAATAAACCTCCTTACAAAACCAAAAAAATATGAACCCAAGTATGTAGTAATTAAGTAAAGAACATAATCAAAACATAACATGGCAAATGTATGTATTTAAAATTGAATGATTTGCACTAAATGAATATCGCTCAAGAACAAATGAATTAATCGGCTTTTTAAACGAATATTTTATTTTTGAACTCCCGAAAAACTAACTTTCATGTCTTATTGACCTAAGTTTTTTAATCTCCCATTAATTTCGTTGCGAGTGTTTTCCGAAATATCTTTTTGCAACAATGCTTTATAAAGCGGAATAGCTTTATTTGGCGTATCCAACATAAAATCGTAACTTGTAGCAACTGAATACATTACAGGATTAATGCGTTTATAATCGGGGTATTTTTCAATCAACATCATTCCGTAATCTGTCGAAAAATGATAATTTCCCAACTGTACATATAACTGGTGCACTTTGTCCAAAGCTTCGGGCGCATAAGAATGTTCGGGGTATTTGTTTGTAAATTCCATATTTAATTCAATGGCTTGATTCAATAATTCGGTTGGAAGTTCCGAGTTTTCAAGGCTATTGTAAGCAATAAACAACAAACTATCTGTTGAACTAATTTTTGTCAACAATGCCAACGTGTCGTTTTGAGCGGTACTTACTGTTGTTGCATTAGGCGTTTTGTTTCCGCAGGAAAGCAGAAAAAATGTACCAATTAAAATACCAAAACAGTTTTTCATCTTCCTTTTTTTAATAGTGGAAATTTCATTTTATAGTCAACCGAAACAAGCCCTTTGGAAATGTTGGCTAATTTTTTTGAAATCAATTTTTTACGAATAGCCGACAGTTTGTCTGTAAACAAAATTCCCTCAATATGGTCGTATTCGTGTTGGATAATGCGTGCTTTGTAGCCTTCAAAAACTTCATCGTGTTTTTGCCAGTTTTCGTCAAAATACTGCACCCGAATTTTAGGCTTACGATAAACGTCTTCACGCACTTTTGGAATACTCAAACAACCCTCGTTAAACGCCCATTCTTCGCCTGTTTCTTCCAAAATTTGTGGATTGATAAACACTTTTTTAAAGCCATCAATTCCCTCAGCAAGCGGGTCATCTTCTTCGTCCTCGTCTTTGTCTGCAAAAGGCGAACCGTCAATCACAGATAAACGTATGGATTTTCCAATTTGCGGAGCAGCTAAGCCCACACCCGACGCCTCATACATCGTTTCAAACATATTGTCAATGAGCGTTTGTAAATCAGGGTGTGATTGCTCGACTTCGTCCGCTTTTCTTTTTAAAACAGGGTCACCGTAAGCTACTATTGGTAGTATCATTATTACATTTTTTGAAAGTACAAATTTAAGGTTTTTGTCGGACTTTTTCGTTTTTGGAAATTTTAATTTGTTTATTTGCTTAAATTTGTTGTGTTAGAAAAATCCATTCTTATGCAAAAAATTACATTCTTAACCTTACTATTTTTTAGTATTCTTGCTTGTTCCGACAAAACAGAACAAAAGCAAGTAGTCACATCATCTCAAGATTATGAAGATGATGAGATATTTCCTTTTTTAGATTTTAAGGACACATTATATATGTATTTTGAAGATACAAAATGTGGCGAATGGGGTGGCGATGTGAAACGTATCAACGTTTATAAAGATACAGAAACAGGTTTTCTTGATATAAGCGAATTTGTTATGAATTGCGACTCAATAGACTATTATTTAGACAACCCCAAAAGAGAAGTATTTTCACAAAAGCACGTAAAACTCGATAACATAAAAACACAATTGGTTTTAGATGCCATGAAAGAATTATTCGATTCGGTCATATATTCGCAAGCTCAGTTATCTATTGACCACAGCGGACGATTTAGTGCTATACGTACTTCTGGTAAAGAAATTTACTTGGAGTTATATCATGCACCAGAATGGCACAATTTTGACAAACTGTATAACTTTGACAAACTGTATAACTTGGTAAAGCAAGAAAATATAGAAAAGAAGACAAAGTGAGCGTAAAGTATTACGGTTGTCATAATGTCCTAATATCATAACGTCTTAACGTCCTGAAACAAGCGCTACAAAATACTTAGGTGGCTGTGTCGGTTTCATCGTTGTTTTATCGACAAAAACTAAAATCGTTTCGCCCTCGCACAGTAATTTTTCTTCTTTGAACACCTTATAACCAAACTGTAAGCGAATACCATTTAAAGAAATAATTTCGGTTTCAATAGTTAATATATCATCGTATTTTGCAGGGGCTATATATTTGATATTCAAACTCATAACAGGCAACATATATCCTGTTTCTTCCAATTCACGATAAGACATTCCCAAGGCTCGCATCGCCTCTACCCGACCGACTTCAAAGTATTGCGCATAATTTCCATAATACACATATCCCATTTGATCAGTCTCTCCATAACGAACTCTTATTGTTGTTCGATTAATTAAATTTACGTTCATTTTTTGTTAATTTAAAAGTGTTAAAAAAGTGTAATAAAAAAAAATAAAAAAATATTTATTCCGAAACCCTCATTCTATCGCAACAAGTAAAATAATTGAAAAAATCAATAGCTAATAAATTTTTTTTTAAACTATTTTATCACAATCTTTGTCGTCTGAGAAATTCAAATCTCATATAAAAAGCAATATTATACAAAATAACTTAAAACACCATTATAATGACTATTGAGAACCATGTAGAAATTTGGGACAAATGCCTTAAAGTAATTAAGGACAATCTCTCTCTACAAGCCTTTAAGACTTGGTTTGAGCCGATTGTTCCCGTAAAATTAGAGAACAACATCTTGACAATTCAAGTTCCCTCACATTTTTTCTACGAATGGTTGGAAGAACATTATATTACCCTACTGAAAAAAGTCATTAAGAAAGAAATCGGTACAGAAGCTCGCTTGGAGTACAGTATCGTCATGGAGAACAATTCTAAAAACTCCAAACCTTACACTGTAAAGTTACCGACTTCCGATAAAAATTCGCTCAAAAACAGTCCTGTGAGTATGCCGATTGATTTAAGTAACAATCCGATTAAAAACCCTTTCATTATTCCAGGGTTGAAAAAAATCACGATTGAATCTAACTTAAATCCTGCGTATTCATTCGATAATTTTGTAGAAGGCGACTGCAATCGCTTGGCTCGTTCTGCAGGTTATGCCGTGGCAAATAAACCAGGAGGAACTGCATTTAACCCGCTTTTGATTTATGGAGGTGTTGGACTTGGAAAATCGCATTTGGCACAAGCAATTGGTATCGAAGTAAAAAATCAACACCCAAATAAAACGGTTTTATATGTTGGTTCGGAGAAATTTACGCACCAATTTATTGACGCTATACAAAACAAAACCTCAAACGATTTCATTCATTTTTATCAAATGATAGACGTGTTAATCGTTGATGACATTCAGTTTTTGGCAGGAAAAGAAAAAACGCAAGATGCATTCTTCACGATTTTCAACCACTTGCACCAAAACAACAAACAGATTATTTTGACTTCGGACAAAGCACCTGTTGAAATGGAAAAAATGGAACAACGCCTTTTATCACGTTTCAAATGGGGACTTTCCGCAGATTTAACCACGCCTGATTTGGAAACACGTATCGCTATTTTGCAAAACAAAATGTACAATAGCGGTGTCGAATTACCGAGCGAAGTGGTAGAACATTTAGCATATAGCGTAAATACGAACGTTCGTGAAATGGAGGGTGCATTTACATCACTTTTAGCGCAAGCGTCGTTAAACAAAAAAACCGTTACGCTTGATTTGGCAAAACAAATGATTGACAAGTTTGTTAAAAACACAGCACGTGAGGTCTCTATCGACTACATTCAAAAAATTGTATGTGATTATTTCAGCCTGTCAATAGATGATTTGAAATCGAAAACACGTAAACGAGAAATCGTTCAAGCACGTCAAATTGCGATGTATTTCAGTAAAAAAATGACCAAATCTTCCTTAGCAAGTATCGGTGCTTTCTGCGGAGGAAAAGACCACGCAACTGTTTTACACGCTTGCCGAACCGTTTTGAATTTGTCCGAAACAGACAAGCAATTTAAAGGTTTTATCGAAGATTTAGATAAGAAATTGTCACTTCAATAAAATTTAAAATCTGACTGATGTCGGATTTTTTTTATTTTTACACTATGATTAAGCACTTCCTTTTATTTTTCGCCTGCGTTATTCCATTTCTGAATTTTGCCCAACACGAGGCTTTAAATTCGGAACAACGAGCATATCTTTTTCACATTGTTAGAAAAAGTCCGATTTTGGAAAACAACATTGGGCGTTATTTTGAATACAAAGGACCAGAAATTAAATTCAACAATCAACAATTGAATTACGATTCGATTGAAAATTACATCATCAACAACCCAAGTGCGCTTGTGATTCATGCTTCGGAAATTAAAAAATCTTCAGTTGGTATTTTGTCAGAGGCGGCGAATAAAGTGGCGATTTGGGAATTGAATAAAATGTTGCTTGCCAAACGCACCAAAAACGATAAAGAATTTGGCATTTACGAGGCTCGCTATGAACGCTTTGAAGATTTACTCAAAATTAATCTACCTGCCACAGCTTTAAAAAATGAGAATACAACCATTCACCCCAAAGTAGAACAGCTACTAAATCCAAGTTTGCATTTGAACGATAAAATAAAAATGGTTGAAACGTTTCACTTTTTGAACACAAGCGACCAGCTCGCCACACTTGACGGTATAAGCAAAGCGATTAATGAATATGTCAAACAACGGACGTATGATATTTTTTGTCAATTAGGTGGAAATGCCGAAAAATTTGAGAATATTCTGGTGGCAGCAGGTGACGGAAGTTTGACGGCAGGACTTTTGGAAGAGCGTGAAAAAGACGAAAATGGTCGTTGGAACAAAGGTTTACCGAAAGCCATCGGATTGTTCCCCTATCAACTAAAAATCGTTCCACAAAAAAACAAAGACACCTCGCCTATTCAACCAAACAGAATTACGTCCAATTATTTCATGACAGCGCACGGAAATGCCAAAGCAACAAACATTCACTTTGACGTTTGGGGCTACAATTCGACCAAGCAAACAACGGTCGTTATTGAAAAAAATGGCAAAACATATCATTTGTTCGGCTCGGGAGAAACACGTTTTTTATCCCCCGACTCTGCTTTTACCAAAGGCGATACCTATCAGAAAACAATTGACAGTTATCAGGAGAAAATCAATAAGTTAGATGAAAAAATTTATGGCAAAAAAGGCTACGATTATTGGATTGCTTATCACGAAAAAAAGCGAGATAACTACAAATTGCAGGTCTTAAATTTAGAACAAGAAATATCGTACATCAACAGTTTTAAAATCAACACGAAACAAAATGGCGTAAAACAAAAAAATCAAGAAATAGACAAAACTGTTTACGACAAAAAAAATCGAAAAGAAGCTCAAAATCAATACATTTACTTGAACGAAATGCTTTCAGCAGAAACGAAAAAAGTGAAAGAATTGCAAAAGGAAAAGGAACAAGCCTTAGAAATCAGAGCGGAATTAGAAACAAAAATGAATGGTTGTATCAATGCTTTTGGGCGAAATTGGGTTCCGTTTACCGAAAATAACGGTTTGTACACGTTTGCCGATTCTACGACATTTGATATGTTGACCCAAGATTTGAAATTTCCACCGACAAAAGATGCCGAGTACGTCGAAGTTCGTTTAATTGCCATTCCTGAATTTCCAACTTCCGACCAAGCAGACGAAGTCATGTTACACATCAACGCAACGTATGTCAATCCTGATTACAACGCGCGTATTCAACTGAAATTTGAAGATGTTTTCCAGTCAAATAGTTGGAATTTGGACAAAAACATTATCAACGCAGAAGACAGTTTAAGTGTACACGTGTTTTTAGAACAATTATTAGACAAGAAAAAAGAGTTTAACATTATCGTTCGGGGTAACGGCATTGGATTTTGGAACGGTATAAAAACCGTTTATAAAAGCAATCAGTCTGAACTCGAAAAATACGAAACATTCAAAGACGACACGACTTACAAACGTTTGCGAACGAGCGAAGTCAATATTTTTGCTGACCGTTCTATTTTATTAGAAATCAATTCATTTACAGACCCTGTACGCACAACATTTGAAATTCCGAACGCTAAAGTTGCCGAATTAATTTCAAAAAACACAAGTTACAATCAAGTATTAAGCGGTTATCGTTCAGCGACCATTTTGTTTAAATTACAAGACGAACTAAACGTCAAAGCAGGCGAATATTTCAGCCGTGAACAAGCAAAAATCATCATCGACCGCCTAAACATGGCATTTAGCAAGGCTAAAATTTTGATTGGTCAAACAAGTATTAAAGCTAGTTATTTTAAGTAGTTTAATACGACAATTTCAAGCGGCTTATCTCTCTTCCGATTTCAACACGCATCGAATCAAGATATTGTGCTTTAATTTTATTACCATTAATTTTCATGACTTTATCATACGCATAACGACCTTCACGCCACACATAGCGACATTCAAAACGGTTTTCATCCGTGTCCATAAACTGTACAATCAAATCTTTATATTCCGAACTTTTGGACGTTTCCATACCAACTAAATCCGCTAAAAATGTGTTTGTGGTAATATATTGGTCATTTTCTTTGGTAAAAACCAATATTCTGCGCATCGGAAAACCTTGAACACCCGAACGACACAAAACCAAAAAATTAGTTTCCAACGAATTTTTGTCTATCAATGGATACACTTTAAAAAATTTAGAATCGCAAGCAGGAACTAAATAATTTTTCAAATCTTTTTCATTCGGATTACATAAATTAACCGCTTGCAACAACTTGTTTTCCAATGACGTATTGTCTTTATTCTCTTGAAAAACAATTTCTATTTCTTGCTCGTATTCTTTCGGTTTTAACAGTTCGCCCGAATTGGAATTATTTGGAGAATGTGTTGAATTCACATCGTTCCCGTTCGGATTTTCATCTTTACAAGCTGTAAAAATGACCAAAACGACAAGCAACAAACTATTTAATGCGATTTTCATAATTTAATGAATTGGAAATGTTGATACACTTAACTCTAACGCTTTTTCAAACAAAAAGTTATCAACTCCGTGATTAATTTTGTGTTTATCCAACCAAGACAACAGTATTTCGGTCGGCATATTTCCTGTCAAATCGTCTTCCGCCATGGGACAACCGCCATAGCCTTTTATCGCACCGTCGAAACGTCTGCAACCACCGTCATAAGCCGCTTTAATAATTTCAGCTGCCTTTTGCGGAACAACGTGCAAATGTGCACTAAATTCAACATTTGGCAAGGCAGGAATAATTTCGTTAAACAACGTTGACACTAATTCGGGTGTTGCCACGCCAACCGTATCGGAAAGCGCAATGATTTTCACACCTAATTCTTTGTTTAAACGTGTCGCCCAATCAAAAACAACCTCTGCATTCCACACATCACCGTAAGGATTTCCAAATCCCATGGACAAATAAATCAATAATTCTTTATTGTTTTTTGCTGCCAAATTGGCAATATGAGAAACTCTACTCCACGATTGCTCTATCGTTGCGTTGGTATTTCTTATTTGAAACGTTTCGGAAATAGAAAAAGGATAACCTAAATACGTAACTTGCTCATATTGAACGGCATTTTCAGCTCCTCGTTCGTTGGCAACAATCGTTAAAAGTTTGGTTTTTGTGTTCGACATATCAAGATTATCCAACAATTCGGCAGTGTCACGCATTTGCGGAATGGCTTTGGGCGAAACAAAACTGCCACTGTCCAAAATGTCAAAACCGCATTGAAGCAATAAATTTTGATATGTAATCTTTTTTTCAGTTGGAATAAATTCGGCTATACCTTGCATGGCATCACGAGGACATTCCGTAATTTTCACTTTATCCATGACTTAAATTTTTTCTTCTAAAATTCGTTTGTTAATTCGTTTAACTAACGCAGGACCTTCATAGATAAATCCTGTGTAAAGTTGCACTAAAGACGCACCAGCTTTGAGTTTCTCAATCGCATCTTCGGGCGTTGAAATACCACCAATACCGATAATCGGAAATGCTTTTTGGGATTTTTCAGAAAGATAGCGAATAACTTCCGTAGAACGCTTGGTCAATGGTTTCCCCGACAATCCGCCCGCTCCTATTTGTTCAATTTCGACTTTTGGTGTTTTTAAATTTTCTCGTGAAATTGTTGTGTTTGTCGCAATAACGCCATCAATTTTAGATTCTAATACAATTTCAACGATGTCATCTAATTGAGAATTGGTCAAATCGGGAGCAATTTTCAACAAAATTGGTTTGGAGCAATTTACACGTGTACGTTCTTCAACCAAGGTAATCAAGAGTTGTTTGAGCGGTTCTTTTTCTTGTAAATCACGCAAATTTGGCGTATTCGGTGACGAAACATTGACTACAAAATAATCGACATACGGGTAAAGCGCATTAAAACATTTCAAGTAATCCGATGTTGCCTCTTCGTTAGGTGTTACTTTGTTTTTTCCGATATTTCCACCAATAATTAAATCACTGTTTCGGTTCTTTAATCGCTGAACAGCAGCCTCAACCCCATGATTATTAAATCCCATGCGGTTAATCAACGCCTTATCTTCTTTTAAGCGAAATAATCTTTTTTTAGGATTCCCCGATTGTGCAACAGGTGTAAGCGTTCCAATTTCGATAAATCCAAAACCACAATTTGCCAAGTCTTTGTACATCGTTGCATCTTTGTCAAAACCTGCACCTAAACCAACAGGATTTTTAAATTTTATTCCAAAGATCTCTCTTTCCAAAGCAGGATTTTCAAATACAAAACATTTTTTCCAAAAATAACTCACAATAGGTGTACGCAAGGTAATGCGCAATGCTTTTGCCGTAAAATGATGTATTTTTTCGGGATCAACTAAAAAAAAGAAAAAACGAATAACTTTATACATTGGGTTTTATTTTAACAAAAAAAGCGAGATTATGAAATCTCGCTTTAAATATAGTAAATAAATACGTTTCTTAGAACTTCGTTCTTTTGTATTTGTACTTTTTAACTTTCAAATTACCTGAATAATTCTTGTATGTAACATTTTTTGTTGCAATTACATTCAAGTAAAATACAGCATCTTTTTGTTTATCTCCACGTTGAGAACCTGGGTTAAATGCGCTTGGTGTATTTGATGGATTACTTAAATACGCTGATGCTGCTCCTAATTTTTGATTTAAAATCGCTGGGTCGTAATAAACACCACCTACATCATCAATATAATCTGAGAATGTTTTGATGTATGTTGCTTCCAAACCTAACGTCCACATTTTTGCGATACCAAACTTAAATCCGATACCTGCTGGAACTGTCGCTGTAATTGGCAAATAATTTTTAGGACCACCTTCTAATCCTTGACCTTCTGTTTTTAAAGGACGTAAATTTGTCCATTTTCCTTGATATTGTGCTTGTGCGTTAAACCATGCTAATCCAATTCCTCCAAAAACATAAAGTTGGAAATTTTTATCTTTCGCTCCACCTTTCATTCCATAGCGACTGCCTGTCTTTTCATTTGCGTAAATAATCCACTCAATACGTTGAGCTAAATTAACAAATGGCGAACGAAAACTTAAATTTCGAGCATTTCTAATTGGTTCTTTTGACAAAACATCACTACCTTTTATCATACCAAAATTAAGCATCGTCGTTGTTGCCCAATAGCGATTAAAACGGTATCTAAATCCTGCACCAACATTTATATTTGTCGATTTAAAATTCAAATCACCCAAGGAGTAGTCTTTTCCGACACCTTTACCACCTCCTAAATCACCTAAGAACTGAGTTGTTCCTAAGTTCATCACTACTTCCTTTTTATTGCGTGACCAATTACTGTTGCTGTTAAAAAAAGTAGCTTGCGAAAAGGCAAAAGCAAACGTAGATAAGCAAATTGCAGTTGTAAGTAACTTCATATTTATTCTTCTTTATATAGAGTTTATAGCTCGCAAATTTACAATTATTTATTACTTTACAAAATTATCTCTCGAAATAATTTTCAAAAATCAATTGTTAAATTCATTTTTTAGTCCTAAATAAGTGACATAAATCACCCTCAATCCCTTGTAAACACATTAATTTTAGATTTCAGTTTTTTATCTTTAGCAAATGAAAAAGCATACGTTAATTTCGTGTAATTTTCATTCGTTAATTCTAAATTCATCGGAACATTGTCTCGTAAAACAGATAATTTCACGGTTTCTCCAACTGTTAATTTCGATAATTTATCCGAAATATCATTGCCTTTTAAAGAAACATCATTTACAGCAACAATTTCATCGTAAACACTTAACCCACCTTTTTCAGCTGGCGAGCCTGCACGAATATAGCGCACAACCCCCGAAGCACTAAGCGAAACACCTAAACTTGGAGTTGGTTTGGACACATCTTCTACTTTGATACCAATTGCGCCATAAATTTTTTCGTAATCGGGCAACTCCGTTCCACGCACGTGTTTTTCAAAAAACCAATTCATGTCTTCCCCCATAAAAGCGTTGTATTCACTTTCAAATTCATCGTTAGTAAAACCAATATCTTGTGCTTTGTAATATTTTTGATAAAGCAAACGCAAGAAATCATCTAAAGTCTTTTTGCCGTCAAATTTTGCAATAATTAGTGCGTCCATAAGTGAGGCGATTACACCACCACCCGAATAATACGAAACAGTTGTGTTTTGGGAGTTTTCATTCGGTTTATACGCTTTTATCCACGCATCAAAACTCGCATCAGCAACAGGTTGCACACGTGAACCTACATTTCCTGCTACATAATTTGCTGCTCCTTGCACAATTTTCAAGTATTCCTGCGTTGTAAAACCTGCTTTATGCACGATTAAATCTTCGTAATAGGCTGTAAATCCTTCCATTACATACAGCAACGGCGTGTAAACTTCTTCATCGTAATTAAATGGACCTAATTCTTTCGCTCGCAAGCGTTTAACATTCCACAAATGAAAATATTCATGTGCCACAAGCGTTAAAAAACCATTGTAATTCTCAGGCGAATACGTATTTCTGTTTACGCTTAATGTTGTCGAATTTTTATGTTCCAAACCGCCTTGCGCATCACGTACGTTGTGAATGATGAAAACATAATGTTCATTCGGCATTTCACCGTAGATTGAAGTCGAGGCATCGACAATTTTTGCCATATCGACTTTTAATTTTTCAACATCATAATTTCCTTCGCCGTACATTGCAACTGTGTGTTTACAGCCACTTGCCATAAATTCAAAAACTTTTTGGTTTCCTATTTCAATCGGCGAATCTGCTAATTCATCATAATCTTGATATTCAAACGTTTGCATTCTAACATCTGCAACAACGTCTTCTTTCGCAGGAATTAACGCAGTTGAAATAGTCGAAAACGTAGCGTGAGGAACAACGGTCAAACGTCCACTTTGATTTTTAAATTTTTCGGAATACATAAAAATTCCTGTTCCGCTGACAAAACCATGTGTTAAATCTAAAAATGAAGTTCGCACCGAAAGTTCAAACGCATATACTTCGTATTTTACCGAAATATTTTTGGCATTACCATTTTCGATAACCCACGCATTTTTTCGAGTTTTATAAACTTTTAAGTTTTTTCCGCTTGCATCAAAAGCCTTCACTTGGTTGACATTTTTGGAAAAATCACGCACCAAATACGAACCTGGTGCCCAAACAGGCATTTTAATTTCGATTTTATCTTCAGCAATATTTTTAATTTTCATTTCGACCTCAAAATAATGCGTTTGAGGGTTTGACATTCTTAAAACGTAGTCAATTTGGGAGTTTGCAATCAACGCAAAACTTAGACAAAATAAAAAAAACAACTGTTTCATTGGATAAATTTTTGAAATTTAGTCAAAGATAAACAGATAAATGTATTTTTCATGCTTATTGACGTGAAAATTTATACTTGCGGGAAAATAATGCGTTACCAAAATGAAATTTACAAGCCTTATCCATTTGTCCATTCACTTATTGTCAAACACTGAGTGACAACAAATTTATCAATACTATCAAGCTTTATGACCTTGCGAATTACGATGACAACCAAGATAGTTTAAAATTCCGTAATTAGTACGTTTGGAAAGGAATAACAAACCGAAAATTTTGGGATTTAACTTTTATCGCAACAAATGGAAAAATCCATGTCCTTCGGTTTCCTGATTTTTTACATCCCTCAACTTATATTTGTAAAAATATGTTCCGTCAGAAGCATTTTTTCCGTCCCATT
>DAOMPZ010000037.1:0-19012 GCA_035445045.1 Crocinitomicaceae bacterium
GTAAAGCATAGTGTTTCCAATCGCTAAAGAATTGTTCTTCTTTTTGAATAGAATAAAGCTGATTATTGATGCTAAAATTACTTTTCACAAAACAACCTGCGGGCAAAATCATTGTTTCTCGTGGCGTTTTGAGCGTAACTGATTGAAAAAAACGTTTGCGCCCGATTTTCCAATTTTCTTTTTCAAGTTCGGAAATAGCGATAAATTGTTTGGGGTCAACATAGCCAATGTAATCGTCTTCCAAGGATTGAACTCTTAACCATTTTTCGGATTGTTCGAGGAGTAGGGCCAATTCGCCAAACAAAAATTGTGTGACCATTTCCGAACTGTCTTTTTCTTCGCTCCGAACAGGGCTGACCGAAACTCGACAAAACAAAAATAGCTTATTCATAGCTTTTTACAGGGAAATTTTTGTGTTGTAAAATGTTCAAAATCTGTTGAATATGACGTTCGTTGTGATACGTAATAAATAACAAAACATCGCCCAAACGCAATTTGATGATTTTACTGATTGAAATTGCTGTTTTGACTTTGCGCAAATTATAGTTGCCTGCGTTTTCAGCTATTTGAATAAAATCCTCTTGTAATTTCAAATAATCTACAACAACATTTTCGTTGATTAAACTTGGTTCAAGTGTTGGGTTGAAATTTTTGGGCGATTTGAATTTGCGTTTTACGTTGTGTTCTTTCCCTAATTTCATACTTTTCCACGCTGATTTTCCAAGTGGCGAAGAAAGAAAAACCTCAATTGGTGTTGTGTGGCGTGTGGTTTTTAATCGTTCAGAAATAGAGTGATTGTAAAATTTGGCATAAGCATTCAAATGCGCTAAGATTTCAGAAATATTCCACGAGTTGGCATTTGGTTTCCAATTCATCTGATTTGGAGCTAAATGCGTCAATTTTTTGCGCACAAATTCCATGCTGTATTGCGTGATGAGTTTTACTTCGTGGATTAAAATTTCTGTTCTCATAAAAAATTTTCATCAAACGTACGAAAAAAAAATAAAAAGTGCATGAAGAATGATGAAAAAAATAGCGTTTGTTCTATTTACCCCAACTTCTCCAATTCACTTTTCCAATGATTGTTCAATAAGGTCAACATTCTTTTGGCATACACATTTTCGTAGCGTTTGGTGCGATAACCGCCAACCCAAAAAACGCCTTTTATAGCGTTGGTAAAAAAGATTTCATCGGCAGAAAGTAAATTTTGAGGCATAATCGAACATTCGTAAACACGCATTTTGTTCTGTAAAGACAAGTTGATTACTTGCATTCGCATCGTTCCGCCAACACATCCGTCTTCAAGGCTTGGTGTATAAAGAACACCGTTGCTAACAATGAAAATATTGGAATTACTCGATTCTAAAATCACACCTTTTTCATTGGTCATCAAGTAGTCGTCTAAGCCTTTTTCTTGTGCAAAAATAGACGTTAGTACGTTTGGAAGTGCGTTTTTGGTTTTGAAATTCGCTAAGAAATTATTTTGCTTTTTTAAATTTTGAAAAATGTCGATTTCCAACCCTTTCGGATTAAGGTCAAAATAATTGGAAACGTACGGATTTACCTCAATAAAATAAGTAATTTCATTAGCCTCAGGCGTGTATGTCCCGCCACTGATTCGGTCAATGGAAAGTCGGCATTTTCCACCGCCTGTGATTTCAGATTTTTCAATTAATTCGAGAATTTTTGCACGAATAAAATCAACCGTAAAGTAAACGGGTAAGCGCAATTTTAACGCTTTCGCACCTTGAACAATGCGGTTAAAATGATTGTCAATATTAATCGGATAACCGTTAATGATGCGGATTGTTTCAAACAAACCATCTCCGTACAAAAATGCCCGACTTCCTGTGTGGATTGTCGGTTGGCTTGCGGGCAAAAGTGCACCGTTGTTATTTACGTATAATTCAGCCATTCACACGCAGTATTAAATTTACAAACTCAATTCCTTTGTCAAAATTAATCAATAAAACATAACACGCACCATAAATCGCACTAATAATATGTACATCGTGCGCAATTCGTGATTTAGAGCGTTTCATCGCAACAAATTCAATTGCCAAAAACAAAAAACCAAAAATAAAGGCTTTCATTGGAATAATGAAAAACAACAAAAATTCAATATCTGGCAACCAAAGGATAAATGCAAAAATCGTTGCACTGACCGCTCCCGATGCGCCAATGGATTGATAATTAGGGTTTTGATTGTTTTTTAAATAACTAAAAATTGTTCCAACGACTGCACCACCAAGATAAATCGCTAAAAAATGCAATTCGCCATCAGTCACGCCATATTCTTGAACTAAAACCGCTTCTAAAAATCGTCCTACAAAATAGAGCGACATCATGTTGAACAACAAATGTGCGTTGTCGGCATGAAAAAAAGCGTGTGAAATTATTCGGTAAAATTGTCGTTCATGCTTGACTTTGTAAGGATTGAACGAATAGCGGTTTATCAAATCATGATTGCTAAATCCTTGATAAGAAATCAAAACCGTTAAGGCTAATATGGTGTACGTGACGAAAAACATTGCTATATTTACGCCCAAACTTAATATAAAATGTCTAACCGTTATCTTTTATTTTTCTTAATTTTTTCATTTTTTTTCGCCTGCACGTATAAAACGAGCGAATTACACGAACATATTGCCGAATTAACAGCGGAAGATTTAGTGTCCGAAAATGCAGATTTTATTCCGCTATTTGACTCATTGTCAGTTGATAATCGAATTGAAATCAATCAAATTTATGCCGACAATGCGTATAAACCAATTTTTATTTCCAAAAAAGGTGTTGTAAACGAAACGGGCAAAATTATTCAGTCGCTTATTGAAAATTCATTGTATTATGGTATTCCGCAAAGTCGTATTTACGTTCCTTTTGAAAATAAAGACAGCTTGAAAAATGAGTTGGTTATTTTTACCAAAGATGTGCAACTCACGATTGGTTTTTTGCGTTTGTTAGACGACTTAAAACATGGCTTTTCGGACTCATTGAAAATGCAAAAACGAATTTTTGGGTTAAGTGAAACAGCGAATTTAGATGCCGTTAAAAAGATGACGAATAAGCAAAAAATTGTTGATTTTGTTGAATCGTTTACGTCCAAAAATGGACATTATCAAATGCTTGCGCAGGAATTAAAAAATCACGTGGATACGTTAGATGTTTCACTGCAATTATTTAAAGTTCCACTTTCGAAAAAAGACACTATCTTATCGTATATCAGTGCGTTGAAAAATTTAAAACTTAAAAATTTTCCATTTGACGAAAATGAAAATCCGAAAGATGTTATTAAGCGTTTTCAGAAGAAAGTCGGGATTTCGGCAGACGGAAAAATCAACGAACCGACAAAACACAGTTTGGAAGAAACACCTTTGGACATAGCGCATCGAATTGCATGGGCAATGGAAAAAACACGCTACGCACCCGAAATTTTACCAAAACAGTTTATTCGTGTAAATATCCCCGAATTTCAACTGTATTATTTCAATGAAGACACGATTGCATCAATACATAATGTGGTTGTCGGGCGATTGGAAAATAACACACCGACCTTAAAATCAAAAATCAATCGCATTATTACTTTGCCGTATTGGAATGTTCCGCATAAAATTGCGACCAAGGAAATTTTGCCTGCGGTTAAAGCGAATATCAATTATTTGGAGAGAAACCAAATGGAAATTCTACGTGGAGATAACGTAGTTGACCCACATACGGTTAATTGGACAAAGCTGAATGAAAAGAATTTTCCGTACAGAGTTCGTCAGTTACCAGGTGTGAAAAATTCCTTGGGAATCATCAAGTTTGAATTTTACAACCCGTATGATGTCTATGTGCATGATACGCCTCAAAAAGCCTTGTTAAATTCCCCAAATCGTACGTATTCACACGGTTGTATTCGTTGTAAAGACCCGATTGAATTAGGAAAGAAAATCTTGAAAATTAACGAAAAAAATGTCGATAAACGCTTTGTTGCCGACTCGCTTGATTCGATTTTGGCACGTCAAGAACAAAATGCGATTTATATCCGAAAAGGCATTCCGATATTTATTGAATACAACACCGTTGCTGTTACGATGGTTGTAAAAAAAGAACATAAAGAGAAAGACAAACCCGACGAATACGAAGAAAAAGTGCTGTATTTCAGAGATGTATATTTCAAAGACGAAGAAATTGGGCAGTTCTTTTTTGGAAAGAAAAGTTATGCGGAATAGTGAGTTTTTCTGCGGTTAAATACGAAACATACAGCTGATTTTTCCTAAAAAAATAAGATTGTTGATTGAAATTTAAAATAATGCTTTACTTTTGAAAAATGATTTCTCTAAAAAAAATAATTGATGCACGAACGATATAAGAACAGATTATTGTATTTTAACGAACAGGCTTTTACAACAGAAAAGTTTGTAATTCCGTATATCAATCCGTTTAAAAAAGTTGATGCACAAACACGGATTTTGGAAATTGGTTGTGGAGAGGGCGGAAATATGAAACCGTTTTTGGATATTGGTTGCGAAATTATTGGAATTGATATTGATGCAAAGCAAATTGAAAATGCAAAATCGTTTTTGGAAGAGCAAAGCACCAACCAAAATTATCAATTAATTGCGAGAGATATTTATTTGGTGGACACGAACGAAATCGGTCAATTTGATGTGATTTATATGCGTGATGTGATTGAACACATTCCAAATCAAGAAAAGTTTTTGGCTCATTTGCAACAATTTTTAAAACCAGATGGTGTTATATTTTTTGGTTTTCCACCATGGTATATGCCATTCGGTGGACATCAACAGTCATGCAACAGCAAAGTAATTTCTAAGTTGCCGTTCATTCACATATTGCCACGATTTATTTATACTTTTTTACTTAAAACTTTTGGCGTAACCGAAAACGGTATAAAAGCACTTTTAGAAATTAAAGATACGGGAATTTCTATCGAAAGATTTAAACGTATTGTGCGTAAAAACAAGTATAAAATTCTTGATGAAACGATGTTTTTGATAAATCCGAATTACGAAATAAAATTTGGGTTGAAAACAAGAAAACAATTTTGGTTGCTTACGAAAATTCCTTTTTTCCGAAATTTCGTTACAACGTGTTGTTATTATGTAATTGGAAAAGCGTAGTGCGTATTGAGATTAGCGCAGTAACATGAAATTCTTATTCTGCACCTTGTTATTTACTTGCTCAACTGTATTTGGGCAATTTAAGAGCAATCCGTTTTTTGGCGGACAGGGCGGAATTGTGTTTAATTTTGGTTCGCACCAACAGAAAATAGGTTTTACGGCAAATCTTTTTTATCAAGACTTTTTTTATCAGTTGAATACGGGAACGCAAATTACATTTAACCTAAACGGTTACGGTGGTCGCAAGAATTATTGGGAAACACGAACGTTTGTCGGAGGTGTTTTGTTGGCAGGGAAAAAACAGCAGGAACGTTCGCCGATTTTTGGAGGTTTGCAACATCAATCGCCGTTTAATTTGGGTATTTCGTACAATTATATTTGGTATTTCGATCAAGCGAATACGTCACAGCGTTCAGGTGCTTTCGGTTTGCACATCAAACAATTTTTTATCGCCATGGAAAATGATGTTTTTGCTGGACAAGCCCGTGACCGCTTCCGTACAGCGATTTTGTATGCACATTACCGTACCAAATATTTGACGTATTTCACCGAATGTTATTTGTGGACAGGCGAAACTCGTGGCAGTACGTGGGTGAAAGTTCCAATAAAAAGAATGCCGAACGGTTATCGGGATATTAGTGAATTGCCGTATGGAAAAACGTCGCATGGAATATGGAGTTTGGGTGTTCATACGCATTTGCCGTTTGGACAAGTTGGAACGCTGAAAATGGGCGTTGACGATGAAAAAATACGCAATTTCATTCAAAATAGAGTAGGACACGACCTTGTTTTTATGCCTAAGAAGATGAAACGCAACACGCCACATTATCCGATGTTAGACGAAAGCGGTTGTCCTATTTTTGACAAAACAGAAAAACGGAAATCTCGTTTTTTCTTTTCCGCAGGATTGAATAATTATCTTTTTGATTGAGTTGTTTTTCTTTTTTTGGCGAGTAAAAAGTGATGCAGAATAATGAAATTCATTATATTTACCCGTTCTAAAATTAAAATTAATGGATTTTAAGCAAATTTTTAAAAAATACGGATTTCATTTTTTAGTCCTTATTGGATTTTTTATCGTTTCAGCAGTTTATTTTAAACCTGTTTTTGACGGTTATGTTTTGAAACAACATGACATCGAACAATACATGGGAATGTCTCGTGAAATTGCTGATTACAAGGATATTGAAGGAAAAACACCACTTTGGACAAATTCCATGTTTAGCGGTATGCCTTCTGCGCAAATTAATGTTGCTTACCCTGGCAATTTTTTCAAAAAAGCCCTTGATTTTTCAGGACGACTACTACATTCTCCGATTAGCTTTTTGTTTTTTTATATGCTCGGATTTTATATTTTCGGGCTATGTATTCGGCTCAATAAATGGGTGAGTATTATTGGCGCAATTGCTTTTGCGTTTTCGTCGTATAACATTATCATTTTGCCAGCAGGTCACATTACCAAAGCGAATGCAATCGCTTTTGTATTGCCAGCTTTGGGCGGTTTTATTATGACTTATACCCGAAATATTAAATGGGGGGCGATTATTTTTGGTATGGCATTAGCGATGCAAATAACGGCTAACCACTTGCAAATCACGTATTATTCATTGTTTTTATTCGTAGGATTGGGCATTTACTTTTTGGTTGATGCTATTCGGAAAGGTGCGCTTAAAAATTTCGCTATCGGAACAGGTGCATTGTTGGCAACAGCATTGGTTGCTGTGATGATTAATATTGGAAATGTCAAAGTTACCAAAGATTATTCGGAACACACCATTCGTGGTGGAAATGATTTGACCCTAAACGCTGACGGAACGCCAATCGACAAAAGTAATAAAGACGGTTTGGATTTGGATTACATCACGAATTGGAGTTATGGAATAGGCGAGTCGCTTACGTTGATTTCTCCGTATGTCAAAGGTGGCGCATCTGAAGCTGTTGGAACTTCTCCGTTTGTTGATATTGTTGAAAATGCTGACATTTCAGACGAGGCAAGAGATTTTATCATGCGTTATTATTCGTATTGGGGCGAACAACCGTTTGTTTCTGGCCCTGTTTATTTTGGTGTGATTGTGATGTTTTTAGCATTTCTTTCGTTGGTCTTTCTTCGTTCTCGCATTAGTTTTGTCTATTTTGCGATTGCTTTGTTTACACTCGCACTTTCTTGGGGTAAAAACTTTATGGGGTTGACCGAATTTATGGCGCATAATATCCCAATGTATAACAAATTTAGAGCGGTAACGATTATCCTTTCGATTACAAGCATGATTTTCCCAATTTTGGCAGCGTTGATTTTAAATCAATTCTACAACGAACGTGAAAAGTTGAAAGAGCAAAAGAAAAAGTTTTACATCGTTTCGGCGAGTTTTGTCGTTTTCTTATTAGCTGTTAAATTCATAGGTCTTGGTGATGGCTATTTTTCAGAAACAGATAAACGTCAATTTGAGAATATTTTAGGCTCAAAAGAAGAACAAAAAGTGAGTGTTGTTCGTCAAATTTTGGCAATGAGCGATGAAGATTTGGCAAAAAATGGAATTGACAAAAACAATGCACAACAAATTAATCAAATTGCTGATGCTCAGGTAGAACGAAACATGAAAGCCTATGATGTGAATGCTTTGAAAGAAGTTCGGAAAGATGTTTTTAATTCTTCGATGAACCGATCACTTTTGTTTGTTGTCTTTGCAATTGGCTTGTTGACTTTGCTTTTTGTGACGGAAATAGATACACGATTTGTGTTGGCAGGTTTGGGAATTTTGATTGCCGTTGATTTAATCGGTGTCGATTTAAACTATCTGAACAACGAGGAAGATGAGCGTGGTGAATTGGTTTATTGGAAAGATAAAAGTAATTATCATTATCCCGAATTGGCGACAAGTGCTGATTTGGACATCTTAAACAAAGAGCTTGCACAAACGCCGTCTTTGGAAAAAATTATTCAAAAAGCCGCAGAAAAAGGACGTGCCAAAGCAGAAAAAGAAGGTTTTGACGATGCGAAAAAAGCAGTTGACCATGAGATTTTTAGAGCTTTAAACAGAAATACCAATTACCGTGTTTTAGATTTGACAACCAATCCATTTACGTCCGCACGAGCATCGTATTTTCACAAAGCTATTGGTGGTTATCACGGTGCGAAATTGCGTAATTATCAAAATTTGATTGAACACCATTTTTCGGGTGCGTTTAATTTCAAAGTTTTGGAAATGTTGAATGCAAAATACATTATTCAACAAGACGGAACAGTAGCGCAAAATCCGACAACGTTAGGCAATGCGTGGTTAATTCGTGAAGTAAAAACATTTGCAACTCCCGACCAAGAAATTAGAGCGTTAGGAAATTCGTATGAAGTGACCTCAAAAGCTGTTGGAAAATTACTTGTAAATGGAAATGAAGTTCAAAGTGCAACGGTTACAGGAAGTGAAAAAGTTCAATATTTAGTGCAGAACGATACGTTTGATGTGAAAATCCCTGCTGAATTGCAACGTAATTTAAGCGCAGGAATGAACGGAACGGAAGCAGTTTTTGTTATGGACGTAAACAAACGCACCGATTTTATTCCCAAAATGATGTTGGATAAAGACACATCTAATTCATTTTTACAGTTAATGGATTTAAAAATGGCGTATAATTTTGAGCCAGCAACCGATGTTGTGATGTTGGAAAGCGAGGCGAAAAAATTGTCTGCTAAAACCTATTCGGGTATGGGAACGATTAAAATGACTTCGTATCACCCTGAAAAGTTGGTTTACAGTTATGATAGCGACCAAAAGCAATTTGCCGTTTTCTCTGAAATCTATAATAAAGACGGTTGGAAAGCCTTTGTTGATGGTAAAGAAGTGCCAATCATCAAGTCTAATTATTTGTTGCGTGGCGTTGAAATTCCCGCAGGAAAACACAAAATCGAATTAGCATACATTTATCCATTCTTCCAAACAGCAAACCTATTAGCAGGTACAGGTTGCGGAATTTTTGCGTTGTTGGTTGTGTTTGGATTTTGGACGGATAGGAGGAAAAAGGAGTGAGAAATTTCTAAGAATTTCCAAAAAAACAAAAGCGGTTTTTATCAACATGATAAAACCGCTTTTTTGTAGAAAAAGTTTTTTAACATTATTTGTTCACGATAAATTTGCGTGTTTTAACTTGGTTGCTTTCCGTTTCGATTTGTAACAAATAAACACCGTTATTCAGACTTTCAACATTGATTCGTTTATCACTGTTGTTAATAGTTTTTGTAAAAATTAATCGCCCGTTAACATCAAAAACAGTAGCAGTACATTTTTCGTTAATACCGCTTACTTCAATGAAATTTTGTGTCGGATTTGGGAAAAGCGTAAAGTTGAACAAAGGAATTTCTTTTTTTACAGCTAAGGTTTCAAATACACAATTTGCCGAAGTGAAATTTGAGGTGGTCGAAGATAAATCAAATCCGATTAGCGTTCCTTTTTGCGAGGTATTGACAAGGTTGTTCAGTGTTGTAATGGATTTATTATTTCCGCCAGCAACACCTTGATTAAAGTTGTAATAAGCCAACAAATCATTTTCATTGCCATTTAATTCAAAAAAACGGTCATTTTCAATTTCATTTTGCGTACGTATTTTATTCCAAATTCGCACATCGTCAATCATTCCTGTATAAAATTGCGAAGTTCCTTCGACATCAAATTCTTGCCCTAAATTATAACGGTCACTTGCGTATAAATGTATGGTTTTGGTCATCGTTCCTTCTAAAATTCCGTCCACATAGAGCGTATGAACACCATTGTTATAAGTATAAGCAACATGATGACAGCGATTGTTAAGTACGTTGGTTGAACCGATAATTTTTTGATCGCCGTAATACGGAGCATTTACAGTAATTGTGTTGTAAATTCCTTCTTCTGAACCCGAAATTCGGATTATTAATTTATTGATGTCGCCCGATGAATGCTCGCCATTGATAGAAAATAAAACGGCATATTCTTGTTTTTGAGTCATTGCCTGCATCCAAAACTCGACCGAAAAATTGGTTTTATTTGCCAATGTCGGAGCAACGGAATTAAGGTTGACATAATCATTAACGCCGTCAAAATTTAAAGCGTTTTTTTGAGCCATTAGACTAATTGGCAAAAACAGAAAAAATGGAATTATTGATTTCATAACACGTCTAATTTTAAGATTTATGAATACCAAATGTAGTAAAATTATTTAATTGGAGTGAAATTTTCCAACTTAAATTTAAAATGTCAAAGTAGTTTCTTATATTTGTTTGGAAATTTAAAACACATGAAAACAATAATCACGTACGGTACTTTTGACCTTTTTCATATCGGACATTTGCGCTTATTAGAGCGTTTAAAAGAAATGGGGGACAAGTTGATTGTTGCCGTTTCGACTGATGAATTTAATGCGTTGAAAGGAAAAAAAACGGTTATTCCGTATGCGGATAGAGCAAAAATTGTTGAAAATATCAAAGCGGTTGACTTGGTTATTCCCGAAATAAATTGGGAACAAAAAACAACTGATGTTCAAAAATATGGTGTTGACATTTTTGCCATGGGCGATGACTGGCAAGGGAAATTTGACTTTTTAAAAGAACATTGCGAAGTCGTTTATTTGCCACGTACAGAGGGGATTTCGAGTTCGGAATTAAAAGAGAAACTAAAATTTTTTGACAAAGCACGCATCGAAGAATTGAAAAATGCCCTTGAAATGGTTAGTTCGATTGTTGAAAAGCTCAATTAAGAATAAAGTAAATCAAGTAATCGCTTGCTTGAATTTCCGTCAACAAATTGATTAAATTTAGAAAGTACGGTTTCATATTTTTCCAAATATTTAGGTTCTTTTTCCCACGATTTTACAGCTAAAATCAACTCGAAAAGTTCTTTTTCGTTTTGTGCAAAAGGTCCTTGAAATTCAGCATAATAATCGTAATACAAACCTCGGCAATTACGCATATAATCGTCTAAATCATACGCAAAATAAATAGTTGGCTTTCGGGTGAGCATAAAATCAAAAAAGACACTCGAATAATCTGTAACCAACACATCAATAAAAGGTAAAAGTTCGTTGATATCATCTACTTTTTCGGAAAGGTCTAAGACATTGGAAAGGTCTTGCGAAATTTGCAAAGTCTTTTGCCAAGGGTGTTTTTTGACAATTAATAGGGTGTTTTCGGTTTTTAATTTTTCGTTGTAATAGGTCAAATCATCAGAAAATGGCTTTACCGTATAAGAATCGTCCCGAAAAGTTGGTGCATACAGTACAACACGGTCGTATTTTTTGAGTTGAAATTCATTTTGATAATTTTTTAATGCCAAATCGGTGTCAAATAAAACGTCATTTCTTGAATAACCTGTAATTTGAACATTCGGATTTTCAAAAGCTCTTGCGTTAATCGTTTTGATTTCTTCGGAAGTCGCCAAGATTAATTTAAATTTTTGGCGTGAAAAAAAACGAATACGCTTTAAAAACTTGTAAACCAAACTGTCTTGTCTTGCTGTTAGCGGTAAACTCGAATTTTGACCTAAAGCATCAACCCCAATTTTTTTGAGTGGAGAACCGTGTGTGGTCTGAATAAAGTTAAATCGTCCGAAAATATTTTTGGTGTAGTAAACGTCAAAAGAAGATTTTTCAATGAACATATATTTTGCTCGTAGAATTTTCCAAAAACCTTGAAATGTGTAAGGATTTATAAAAGGAATGTTCAAATTTCGTAATTCATCACGTTGTTTTTGGCTTTTCGCAGACCAATAAAATTCAATGTTTAGGTCATTATTTTTGCGTAAATGCAATAGTAAATATTTGGGATTTCCTTGAAATTGTTTGGAATCGCCTGCCCCACAAATGATAAGTTTTTTCTTTTTCGGGACGATGTAAGAAAGCACAACTAAAAGGAAGAAAAGAATGTAATTTTTCATGTAATAAATTGATTTTTAATACCAAAGACGTGCTTCTACACTTTTTAAATAATCCAAAGCGGTTTGGTTAATTGTTTGTCGGGGATATTTTTTAGGGATTTTACAGATTTCATTCCACATTTTGAAATAGGTAATTAGTTTAAAATTACTTTTTATCAAGAAAAATAAACTCCACATAAAAGCGGTGGTATAAAAGTATTTTTTTGGTAAAAATTTCCACGCAACAACCGATTTATTATACCACATCATTTTTAATTTTTGAAGATTGGTAATTCGGCCTGTTGGCGATTCTTTGTGTAATACTTTTACGGAATTATCGTATGCCAAACGGTAACCAACATCAACAATACGGTAACTCAAATCATATTCTTCCATTCCGTAAAAAAAGTTTTCGGGATAAAGACCTGTTTTGTCGAAAAGTTCCTTTTTCATTAAATGCGCCGCACCAACAAAATAATTCGTCAAAAACCAATCTTTATCTTTGTATTGCTCGTATTTTTTATGTGGTAAAGCGTTCTTTTGACGTTCACTCGTTGCGTAATAGTAAATGTTTAAAGTGATAACCGAAACATTATTTTTAAACTCTTTTTTATCAAATAGTTGACTTGCTTTATATAAAGCATCATTGTTAGCAAAAACGACATCGTCATCAAGCACCAAAAGCAACGGAAATTTTGCTTGTTTTATCAAATAATTTCGTCCACGAGCGACACCTAAATTTTCAGAATGAGCAATGTAATTTATCTTTAATTCGGGGTGTGCGCTAACGTATTCTTCCACTTTGGAATAAGAAACCGTTGAATTATTATTTAACAACAAAACTTCACCAACACTATCATCATAATTGATTTGCGTGCTTAAATTTTCAAGTAATTCAAGCGTATCTTCTTGTCGGTTGAACGTAATGATTAAAATACTTAATTTTTGCGATATATTCATTGAAATTTTTATTGCTCACTTTTTGTTTTGCATGGGTACAAATTTAAAATAAATGTCAGTTTAGTAGAAATTTTCCAAAAAATTATTCCACATACAAACAAAAACACTACTTTTACTCGAACTAAATTGAAATTTTATGAAAAAATCAATTACATTTATTTTTGGTGCATTTTTAGCGTTTCAAGCAACTGCGCAAAATGATTTATGGTGTAAACAACATGTTGTTCAAGCTGAATTACCGTATTCCGCTGAAAGAGAGCAACGAATGAAGGATTTTGACAATGAACAAAAAGCCATTCAGCAAGCGATGAAACAGCAACCTCCGACACGACAAGTGTATAAAATTCCTGTGGTTTTTCATGTGCTACATTACAACGGAACAGACAATATTTCCAACGAACAAATTTATGATGCGTTGGAAGTTTTGAACCGTGATTTTAGAAAATTAAACGCTGATACGGCAAATGTTCAATTTGAGTTTAAAAGTTCAAATCCCAATGCGGTGGCAACGCCTGCGGACATTGAAATTGAGTTTGTGTTGGCAACAAAAGCTCCCGACGGGACGTGTTTTGGTGGAATTACACGTACGGTTTCGCACACAACTTTTTCGACCTCAAACGGCTTTGTGCAGTTAGATGCTGTTATGAATGGAAATGACGTTTACCGAGGAATTTGGCCGAACAGACAATATATGAGCATTATTGTTGCGCAAAATTTGGGTACTGCTGCAGGTTATACGTTTAAACCCGCATCGTTCAATGGCGACAATATGTATGGAAGCATTTGGATGAATCCGACCTATATCGGAAGAATTGGAACAGGTAGCGAAGTTCGCTCACGCACGCTGACACACGAAGTTGGGCATTGGTTGAATTTAGACCACGTTTGGGGAGGAACAAACAACCCTGGGTTAGCATCTAACTGTGACGAAGATGATGACGTAGCTGATACCCCAAATACGATTGGTGTAACTACTTGTAAATTAAATGAAAACTCATGCGGACCTAAAGCAAACGTTGAAAACTATATGGATTATTCGTATTGTTCTAAAATGTTTACGCACGGACAAAAAGACCGTATGCGAGCAGCATTATTGACCTATCAACGTAAAAGTTTGATTACACCTCAAAACCATGTTGCAACAGGAATTGACGGAAATACAGGACTTTGTGCTGTGGAATTTAGAACAGAAAAAGAAAACTATTGTGTGGGCGAAACAGTCAAATTTCAAGATTATAGCACACAAGGGGCAACGTCTTGGACGTGGGAATTTGAAGGTGGAACACCTGCAACATCGAACAATCAATCGCCGAGTGTAACGTATGCCAATTCAGGTAATTACAACGTAAAATTAACCGTTAGTGACGGAACAACAACACTTTCAAAAACGAAAACGGCTTACGTACGCATTAACGCTGTTTCGGAATTACCTTATTTTGAAAGTTTTGAAGATTACACGCTTGTTCAAGAAATTGACAATGCGATTATTCGCAATTTCACGCCCAACGGAGCGACTTTTGAAATTGTCAACGGAAGCGCAGCAACAGGTTCAAAATCATTGGGTTATTTGAATTATTACACATCGGAAGTTGCTACAAATGAATTTGTGTCACCGATGTTTGATTTATCGTCTTTGCAAACAAGTGATAAAGTTACCTTGACGTTTAAGTATGCGTACCGCAAAAAGACTGCTGACAACAATGAAACCGTTACAATTTATGCTTCAAAAGATTGTGGAATGACGTGGAATACCCGCAAGCAACTTATCGGTTCATCATTTTCTAACGAAGTTTTGCCAACAAGCTACGTTCCAACAAGTGAGGATTTTAAAACCGTGCATACAACAGGAATTACGGGTACGTATTTCACAAACAATTTTCAGTTTAAAATTGCTTTTGAGTCGAATGGTGGAAACAACCTTTATTTAGATGACATCAACTTTTACAAAGGCTCGCCGTCTGATGAAAATGTAGTTGGCATAAACAATTTAAGTGAAAATCAGTTGTCGTGGCGTGTTTATCCAAATCCAGCAAGCGAGGTGGTTTCAGTTGTGTTTTACATGAAGACAGCCGAAAATATGCCTTTAAATCTTTTCGACATCAGCGGAAAGAAAGTTTTTGAAAACGTTTATCACGCAAACAAAGGCGAAAACGAAATTTTGTTGGACATCAATACGCTGTCAAAAGGAGTTTACATGGTTCGCTTAGGAACGGAAATGAAAAAATTAGTAATTGAGTAAAAAAAATAATAACACAAAAAAATGAATTTAAAAAAAGGGTTTTACTATTTAAAGAAAGCGGTATATTATGTAATTAACCGCCCCATAATTATACACGAAAAAGCATTTGATAAACTGTACGCAAATGTTCCAGGTTGGTTGGAAAAAGGACATTTATATTGCATGAACCATGCGATTACAAATTTGCCCGATGATAAAAGTGTAATTTTGGAAATCGGGACGTATCACGGCTTGTCAACGAATGCGATGTTGTATTTTAAGAGCAAAAATAACATTCCCAATCCTGTTGTAACCGTTGATTTATACAGTCGTATTACAGACCCGAACGAAAAAATTGTCAATTTGGAAAGTCCTTACCAAATTAATCAATTTATCAAAGAGTCATTTGTTAGAAATGTCCGCTTTTTTAATCCACAAGCAACAATACAATCTTCGGATTTGTCTTCGGACGATTTCTTTAAAGCATGGGACGACAAGCAGGCGATTACCAATTTATTTGGTGGCGAGTTTGTTCCCGAAGGAACGATTGCTTTTGCTTATGTTGACGGAAATCACGATTATGATTTTGTAAAAAGGGATTTTGAAAACATCGACAAATACTTGGTAAACGGTGGGTTTATTCTTTTTGATGACTCGGCAGGTTACACCAATTTTGACCCGAAATTAGTGGCGCAAGAAGTTGTAAAGTCGGGTAGGTACAAAGTGATTAGAAAGAACCCACATTATTTTATTCAAAAAATTAAATAACCCAAACACACAAAAATAAACCCATGAAAAAATTAGCTTTTTTATTTTTGCTAACGTTTGCCACCCTTGGTTTTTCACAAAAAGCACAAACGTATGAGTATTTGACGATGGTGCAAATTGGAAATAGAGAAATATCTCTATCAAAAGATAATCAACATGAAGTAATTAATATTTCCAAGGAAACACAAAAGTTAGAATTTTACAATTATAATCCAATTTTAAAGCGAATACAAGAATTTGAAGAACAAGGTTGGGAACTTTTTAGCAATAACTTATCAATTGGTTACCAAACGCCTAATCAAAACTACGTCATGATGCGTCGTAAAAAATAAATTTTCGTTGAAATACGTGTAATTTTAAAATATACCGTATATTTGCGCCACTAAATTTTTTATTAACAGGAGTTTCGTACTCCAAATAATAACACAAAAAACAAATGGCAACAAGAATTAGATTGCAAAGACATGGTAAAAAATCAAGAGCATTTTACCATATTGTAGCTGCAGACAGCAGAGCAAAAAGAGATGGTAAGTTCATCGAAAAATTAGGAACTTACAATCCAAACACAAACCCCGCAACAATCGACATTAACTTTGAAGCAACACTTAAATGGGTTCAAACAGGTGCTGAAATGTCTGATACAGCGAGAGCGATTTTGTCTTACAAAGGTGTATTGTACAAAAATCACTTAATCAACGGTGTTAAAAAAGGTGCTTTGACAGAGGTGCAAGTTGAAGAAAAATTCAACAAGTGGGTAGCTGAAAAAGAGGCTAAAGTAACTGGTAAAACAGACGGTTTGGCAAAAGCAAAAGCTGATGCAAAAGCAAAAGCGTTAGTTGCTGAAAAAGCAGTTAATGATGCAAAAGCAGCAGCGATTGTAGCTAAAAACACACCTGTTGAGGAAGTTGCTGAAGAAGTAGCAGAAGAAGTTGTTGCAGAGGAAACAGCAGAAGAAGTTACTGAAACTCCAGCAGCTGAAGAAAGCACAGACGCTCCAGCAGAAGAGGCTTAATAAAACTTTTTAAATGAATAAAGCAACTTGCTATCATTTAGGATATGTATCGAAACTTCACGGATTTAAAGGTGAAGTTTCGTTATTTTTAGACGCTACCGATGTGTCTATTTACAAGAAATTAGACATGGTTTATGTCGATTTGAACGGTAATTTAACACCGTTTATCATTGAAAAAATCACACTAACACCCAAAGGTTTTGCCTACGTCAAGTTTGACGGTATCAACTCCGACGACGATGCTCGTTTTCTCCTAAAAAAACAACTTTATTTGCCCGAAGATACTTTGCCCGAACTTTCAGGGACGGATTTTTACGACCACGAAATCGTTGGTTTTAAAGTTATTGATGAAACGTTAGGCGATGTCGGAATAATGGAACAAGTCATTGATTTGCCTGTCAATCCTTTGTTTCAAGTAATGCACACATCGGGAAAAGAAATTTTAATTCCGTTGCGCAAAGAGTTTGTTTTGGCAATCGACCGAACGAAAAAAGAAATTCATTTAGACATTCCTGAAGGGTTGATTGATTTGTATATAGCTTAGTTTTTTAACCGCAAAGTGCGCTAAGAATACGTAAAGGTTACAAAGATTAATTCGTTCTAATGTCTAATTTCCAATTCAAATATTTTACGATACGGCAACAAACTTCTGCGATGAAAGTCGGAACAGATGCGATGTTGTTAGGTGCGTTTGCTACGGTTTACGACACAAATTCCGTTTTGGATATTGGTGCAGGAACAGGTGTTTTGTCGTTGATGTTGGCACAAAAAGCGAAAAATTTAAAGATTTCAGCTGTTGAGTTAAATGCTGATGCCTTATCCGATTTGAAAATTAATTTTGACAATGCGCCTTTTGAACATTCATTTTCCATTTTAGAAGACGACTTTTCCACGATATTATTTAACCAAACGTTTGATGTAATTATTTCTAATCCGCCGTATTTTAAAAATTCGTTTCATTACAATCATTCGGACAATCGCTCTGTTGCTCGCAACGAAGAAAATTTGACCTTTGACACTTTAATCGGTAAATCGGCTAAGTTACTGAACGAAAACGGTTTGTTTTGGTTTGTCGTTCCTACAACAGCCGAAACAGAAATTGAAAATTTAGCGCAATTACACCAATTAAGCATCAAGCAAAAAATCACACTTCTCGGAAAACCTAATAATTCCGTACGTTTGATTTACTGTTTAACCAACAAAAAAAATGTGCAATCTGAGTTTTTAACTTTCACAATTCGCAACACAGACGGAACATACACCGACGAATATGTTGACTTGACAAAGGAGTTTCATTTTCGTCAAGTTAAGCGTTAAAGGCAAGCGATTTCAACTCTTGCCGACATCAATAGGCGAGAGGTTTCAACCTTGCTATGCTCATAAAGTTCTAATATCGTAAAATCATAACGTCCTAATAAACTTTGCAGTTTGTAGTAACAGAAAAATTTACTATATTTGCGTACACAATCTAAAAATATGGCAAAAGAAGTAAGCGAATTAAACGCACCCAAAATAGATTTTGAAGCATTCAAAACAACTGTCTTAGCAGATTTTAAATTAGCAAATCTTTCTCGTGAAACGTCTTTGTTAGGACGTAGAGAGGTTTTAACAGGTAAAGCAAAGTTTGGAATTTTCGGTGACGGAAAAGAATTAGCACAAATAGCGTTAGCAAAACAATTCAAAGACGGCGATTTTCGTTCGGGATATTACCGTGACCAAACCATTATGATGGCTATCGGTCAGTTGAATGTTAGAGAATATTTTTCGGGACTTTATGGACATACAGATGTTGATTTAGAACCGCAATCGGCTGGTCGTCAAATGGGTGGACACTTTTCTACACGTAATTTGGACAAAAATGGCGAATGGGTAAATTTGATGAATCAAAAAAATAGTTCATCGGATATTTCTCCAACTGCAGGACAAATGCCACGTTTGTTAGGATTGGCGTTAGCATCAAAAGTTTACCGCAATAACACAGCGTTGCATACAGGCGAATTTGAGAAATTTTCTAACAAAGGAAACGAAGTCGCTTTCGGAACAATCGGTGATG
>DAOMPZ010000038.1:0-14230 GCA_035445045.1 Crocinitomicaceae bacterium
AAAGTCAATACTCGCAGTTCCAAATTGACCGTTGACACCGTTTCATTGACAACACCACAGTTTAAAACCAAAGTCAAAGGTGTGTTGAGTGATGTAGCGTATAATATTAACCGTGAGGCAGATAAGGTAAATCCACAGTTTCGCTCGTTTGAAAAAAACTTGAAAATTACGGCTTTTGTGGACGGCGTTGACTATGTTGGTGGTTTCAAATACGAGGGCGCAGATTTTATCGGTTCGGGCGTTGGTTCGACACCTGCTCGCTTGACCATTTACAACAAATCAAAAGCATTTATCGACGTTTATGCCGATGTGATTATCAACAATAACACGAAGATTTTTGCCGAAAACGCACGCATGGTCATTCATTTGAGCGACAAAGATTCGATTATTCATCAAGGTTTGCGCTTTGAGTACATGAAGGAGGCGAAATCGTTTGAATTTACGCGTGATAATACAGGTTTGGGAATGTCGCCTTTTGTGAGCAATTACCACAATTTGAATATGTACATTCCGAAAATTGTTTGGAAAAAAGACGATGATAAACTGCAATTAACCTACGGAAAAGAATTGTCCGAAGAGTTGAAAGTATCAAAGTTGGAATCGTTTGGTTATTTTTCCAAAGAACGCTATGCCGAAATGCAAGGAATGGCAAGTATTCACCCCTTAGTTGCACTGTATAATTATTGTTACAAATACGATGAATTTAATATTACGGAAGCAAAATTTGCCGCAGCGATGAACCGCACAATCGACCAATGTAAAGAATTATTGGTTACGATGAACCGTGACGGTTATATCATTCGAGATACGAAAACACAAAAAGTAATCGTGACGGATAAGGTGAAGCAAATTATCGAAACCAATCAAGGAAAATCCGATTACGACAACATTGTTTTTGTGTCCGACTTGCGAATGGCACGAATGCCTGCGCAATATACAGCCGAGCAAATCAACCGCAGTACCGAATTGCAACGTTTGGATTCTTTAATTCGCATTAAAAACAGCAAACGCAAGAAAGTGTCTGACTTTGGAACGCTTAATTTGCAAACGTTTGTTATTGGCTTAAATGCGGTGGATAAAGTTGACTTGTCTGAATCTAAGTTTACGACTGTTTCTCCTGATAATGAATATGTTGAAATTGGAAAAAATCGAAATTTTGTATTCAAAGGCTGGCTCAAAACAGGAAAAATGGAGATTGAAATTTCCAAAGGAAATTATGATTATGCCAGCAACAGCATAAAATTGGAAGAAACTAAAAAAATCTTATTGGTGTCTAAACCTTTGAAAAAAGAAGACGGCGACAAGATGATTTATGTGAATAGTTTTATTTCGGGCGCAAAAGGAACGTTGTATGTCGATGACCCAAATAATCGTTCGGGCTTGAAACAAACAGGGAGTTTTCCGAAAATTGACATCACAAACAATGCGAAAGTTTTGTATAACGACCCATTAATTTACCGAGGTGTGTACGATTCTACACGTTTTTATTTTACACTAAAACCGTTTAAACGTGATAGCTTGTTGACGTTTAGCGACAAAGATTTTCGTTTAGCAGGGGAATTAACATCGGCAGGAATTTTTCCAAAATTTGAAGAGCAACTCAAAATAATGCCTGATTATTCGCTTGGTTTTACACGTCAAGCACCGCAAGGAGGTTTTCCGTTTTACGAAACAAAGGCAAAATACGAAAATAAAATCATGCTTTCTAATAGTGGTTTGCAAGGAAGTGGTAAAATTGAGTTTGTAAAATCCATATCGGAATCTGCGCAATTTACCTTTTTGCCCGATTCAACAATTGGTATGGCGAAATTTACCAATGTACCGTCCGAAACAGGCGTGCAATTCCCCGATGTAAACGGTAAAAAAGCGAATATTTCATACAACCCACGTAAACAATACATGAATGTTTACACAATTGACGACCCACTTTTGATGTTTAAAGATATTCAATATTTGGGGAAAATAACGGTTACAGAAAGCGGAATTACAGGCAATGGATTGATTATCATGCCCGATGCGGACTTAAATTCCAAAGTATTCAAATTTACACGCTGGAAAGCACTTGCCTCAACGTCTGATTTTAGATTGAAAAACTCGTATGCAGAGGAAGGCGAGGGGAATTTGTCACTTGTGACGACCAATGTTGATGCTGATTTGGATTTTAAAGAACGAAGAGGTATTTTTAAATCGAATAAAGGCGAAACCAAAACGCAATTTCCACTCAACAATTTCTATTGTTTAATGGATAAATTCACGTGGACAATGGACGACAAGAGCGTGTTGTTGGAAAACACGGAAAAAGAACGCAACAAAGACATTGATATTTCTGCAGGTTTAGATTTGGCAACACCAAACTTTTTTTCGACCAATCCAAAACAAGATTCTTTGAGTTTCAGAATACCACTTGCGAAATTCTCGTTGAAAGAAAAAACAATTTTCTGCCAGCAGGTAGAATTTGTCGATATTGCCGATGCACGTATTTTCCCGAACGATAAAAAATTGAACATTCTTAGAAAAGGAGTGATTGAAAAATTGGAAAATGCTAAAATCATTGCAAATTATGTGACGAAATACCACACGATTGAGCAAGCATCAGCGAATATTTTAGCACGAAGAAAATACGAGGCGACAGGAAAATACCCATACGTTGATGCTGAAAACAAGAAAACGTATGTTGATTTGACACGTATTTATGTTGACTCGTCGTTCCAAACGATTGGCTTGGGCGAAATCAAACAAGAAAGCGATTTTAAGTTAAGTTCTAAGTTTGATTATTACGGTAAAATTAAAATTGCAGCGACAAATCCATTAATTGAGTTTAATGGTGCAACTCGAATTAACCATGAATGTAAGGATTTTGCACGTAGTTGGATGGCATTTTCCGCACCAATCGACCCGAAAAACATTCAAATTCCTGTGTCGCAAAATATGAAAACATTAGAAGGCGAGGCGATTACGGCAGGTTTGGTTTGGCGTGATGTCCGTAATCCCGACAGCGTTGTGATTTATCCTGCGTTTTTGTCAAAATTATACAGCCCGAATGACAACCGTATCATTTTGGCATCGGGAATTTTGCAATACAACCCATCATCGAAAGAATTTCAGATTGCTTCTGCCGAAAAATTGTTGAACCGTGGAGAAAAAGGAAATTACATCGCTTTACACACGCAATCGTGTTCGTTAAATGGCGACGGAAAAATTGAATTGGGAATGAATTACGGCGATGTAGAAGTGACTTCGTATGGCGTTATTAATTACGATAACAGTACGAAAGCAGTAACGATGAATTTGACGAGTAAGTTTAATTTCCCGAAACTTGACAAGTCGAGTTTTGAAAAAGTTGCAACGAAAATTATAGCCAACGAATCGCTCCGACCGCTTGACTTGAACACTTCGACATTGGAGCAAGCGACGTTGGAATTGAAAGATAAGAAAACGGCTGATGCGGTTAAAAATGAGTTTATTCAGAGAGGTGCTGTAAAAAATCTACCGAAAGAATTTGAAGACGGTATCACGATTACAAACATTCAGTTGAAATCGTTTTATAATGGCTTGAATAACGGCTTGGTAACGGCTGTCGGAAGTGCGTCAATTGTGAATATTTTTAATAAATCGGTGTTCAAACAAGTGCCGTTCAAAGCCTATATGTTCCAAGCATTTTCGGGCAACGTGACAGGTGACAAGTTACAATTTGACATAGATGTTCCAGGTGGAAATCAATATTTCTTCGATTACGGCATGGAAAAGAAAGACGGAAAATTGCAAATTTATACGTCTGATGAAGAATTTGAACAAAGTATAACCGCTATCAAGGAAGACAAGCGCAAAGAGCGCAATTTCATGTACGAAGTAACACCGAACAGCGGAATTATGAGTAAATTTTTACAATTCGTCAAATAATGGATAGTCAACTCATTCAAAATTATGTACCTTTTGTTCTGTTAGCTTATTTGTTAGGCTCAATTCCAACTGCGGTTTGGATTGGCAAACGGTTTTATGATTTAGACGTTCGGGAGCACGGAAGTAAAAATGCAGGAGCAACAAATACATTTCGTGTTTTGGGCAAAAAAGCTGGTATCATCGTGCTTTCGATTGATATTTTGAAAGGGTTTTTAGCGGTTGGAATTTTATATTGGACATCAAACTCACTTTGGGAAATTACAAATTCAGAAGAAGAAAGCGTTCAAGCATATTTCTTGATAATGGCAGCGGTTGCAGCAGTTTTTGGACACATGTTTCCTATTTTCGCAGGCTTTCGAGGAGGAAAAGGTGTTGCAACGTCGTTGGGTGTTATTTTAGGCTTGTATCCTGCAGCAGCTGGGATATGTATTGTGGTGTTTTTGAGTGTGTTTATCGCTTCGCAATACGTGTCACTTGGTGCGATTGTCGCATCGGTGGTTTTTCCGATAATCGTTAATTTTGTTTTTGAAACATCGGTTGAATTAAAAGTATTTTCGTGGGTACTTGCGGCTTTGGTAATTTACAAACACAAACTGAATATCAAACGGTTACTCTGCGGAAATGAAAATAAGATGAACCTTTTTAAGAAGTCTTCGTAAAAAATAAAGTTAATTTTACTTGACCAATGCGCTATTGTCTGTACGTATTTCTGTTTTTTTTGTGCGTTAACGCTGTGGCGCAAACGGAACAAGAATTGTCTGTTCGAGCGTCAAAGGCGTATAAAAGCAAAGATTACGTCACGGCGAAAGACGATTATTTGAAGTTGGTTTCTATCCAACCACGCAATACAAGTTACAATTTTCATTACGGTGTTTGTCTTTTAAAAGTGACTTCACTAAAGCAAGATGCCATCAAGCATTTAGAGTTTGTGACGAAATCCGAAAATCCACCTGTTGAGGCGTTTTATTATTTGGGTCAAGCGTATCAGTTTAATTATCAATTCAATAAAGCGGTTGCGAATTTTAAATTGTACAAAGAAAAAGGCGGTGTTAGCGTTGCAAATTCTGATTTTGATGCAGATAGACAGATTTCTATGTGTCAAAACGGAATGAAATTATTTCAGAAATTTTCGGATATTGTCGTGTTGGAAAAGAAAGTTTACGATGCCTCGGAGTTTTACCGCTTATATGACGAAAAAAGTTTGAATGGCTCGATTTTAATTTCTAAAAGTGACCAATCAAAAGTCGATAAAAAGAAAAATCACACACCGATTATTTTCTATCCGAATACCCCAAATTTGATTTTCTTTTCGAGTTATGGCGACAAAGATAAGGGCGACAAAGATATTTATGTAAAGGTAAAAACCGCTGACGGTTGGAGTTTGCCAACGCTGATTTCGGGCGATGTCAACACGGAATATGACGAAGATTACCCGTTTTTTGACGAGCAAACAAATATGTTGTATTTCTGTTCCAAAGGACACAACAGTATGGGTGGTTACGATATTTTTTCGGCTAAATACAATCCCTCAACCAAGCGTTTTTCGGATGTTAAAAACATAGATTTTGCCATTTCTTCGACAGGAAACGATATGTTTTACATTCCGAACGAAGAAACAGGAACGGCGTGGTTTGCCTCGGACAGGGATAATAAACCAGGGAAATTGACTATTTACAAAGTTGAAACATACCGTTATCCTGCAAGTTTGGCGTTTGTTTCGGGTAATTACGAAACTGTGGAAAATGCTAGACATAGTCAACTGAAAATTGAATTGTACAATAAGAAAACAAACCGAAAAATTGGAACATATTACACGGATAATGACGGCAATTATTCCATTCCGCTTTATTTTGCAGGCGATTTTGAGTACAAAGTGACAGTTGCAGGAATTAACAAAGTTTTTTCCTTGGATTTCAATATTCCCAAGTTGACAAATTTGACGAAATACGGTCAAAAAATCATTCACAAACAGGTTGACGGTAAAGATTTTGTCGAATTGTTGGTATTGTCCGAAAGTGAAATGAGTAAAGATGATGATTTACTCTTGACAACGGTACGTCAAAAATCAGAATTGAATGTTTCGGATGAAGTTGAAATTAGTCAACAGAATCAACAAGCAGAAAATCAAGAATTTGAGTTGTTGAATGAAAAATTATTAGCAAGCAAAGCGATTTTGGAACAGGAAATTGAGTTTGAGGCAAAAGTTAATCAAAAAATTCATGATAATGTTCGTGTTATCAACGTGTTACAAGATGAATTGAAAGACCTTGTTGCCAAGCAAAATGTTGAAAATTTATCGGGAAATAAACTAAAAGAGGCAAAAGACAAAATCAACCGAATTAATACGCTCGAAGCCGAAAACAAGAAATTAAAAGTTATTTCGGATTCGCTTTTTGCACAAAATAAAGTAGTTAAAGAAAATTACAACGTGTTAAAAGTGTTCGACCAAAAGTTGAATGCTTTGCCTGATTCTACTAAAAATAACCTTACGCAATTTAAGGAACAGCATAAAAAAGAAATGGATATTTTAACGTCTGTCAAAGCGCAACAGCCGAAAAATCCGTTTGAAAATTATGACAATGTGTATGCGGAATTGAAAACGCAACAAGAGCATAAAAAAGAAACTGAAACAAAAATAGAAACGGCAAAAACTGAAATTAAGACCTTAGAACAACAGTTAGCAACAGCAAAAACAAAGGAAAAACCTGTGCTTGAAGAAAAAATTAAAACAAAAACGATACAAATTGAAGAATTAAAAACAACGGCAGAATATACGCAAACTAAAATCGAAAAGACTAAAAATGAGTTAGTTCCGTTGCAAGAAAATAAAGAATTAATCACGTCTGTTTATCAAAAGAAAGCCGATGCAAACTTGTCGAATGCTGACGTTACTAAGGAATTGAAAAAATTAGACGATAAGAATTTCAAACCGATTAAAAATTTGATTGAACAGCAGTACAATCAGCAAGTTAAGTCGGAAAATGAAACGATGTTGACGAATGTTGACATTCAAAATGAACAGTTAAAACAAGCGTATCATGCGTATCAAAATAGCGGAAATAATGTGTCAACTTCTTCGCAATTAGTTGTTTTACAAAATTTTGAAACGGAATTAAAAAACGAAATTGAACAGCTAAAAGCACAACCTGAAACACTTGAAAACAAAAAGTATTTAGCTAAATTGGAAAACACCTTGCAGGAAGTTACGGCGAAAATTCAAACGTCCACGATGGCTGAAAACGAAACCAAACAGAATGCTAAAAACGACATTATTGAAGAAATTTATCCCGATTATAACCAAAAAATCGAACGGATAAACGAAACGCAATATACGAATGATTGGGATAAAGTAGTGGCTTTGAGAGAGCAAGAAAAGTTGTTGCTCACAAAGATTACCGAAAATAAAAGCAAACTTGATAAACAAAAATCAGACGAATTAACCGCAGATATTCAACAATCGGTTGAACAACTTGAAAACCGACTTGAATTTATTATATCGAAAGAAACAAGCGATTTAAAATCAACAACCACGTCTTTTCAAAAGGCTATTAATAGCTTGAATGTCAACACAGAAGAAACTGTTTTTAACGAACAAGTTGCCGATATGCGTAAGATTATCTCTGAAAAATTAGATAACGCAAAACGCCTTAAAGTAAGTGCAAATCAAGACAATATTAACGTTGTGGAACTTGAAAATTCGATACAGCAACTTTCCGAAACCTTGGATTTACTCGAAGCCAAACAAAGTGAATTTGAGCAGTTAGCCGAAGCGAAATCTAACGCTGTTGTAGTAAATAACGAAGAAAATACATCGAATATTCAAAATGTAAATAATAATGTTGCGAATAATGAACAGCAAAATAATTTAACTGAAAACATTCAAAATCAAAATATTAACGAACCGTTGACGAATAATGATGTTCCTTTAAATAATGAAGAAAACACAGTCAATATTCAAAATGTAAATAATGACCTTACGAATAATGAACAGCAAAATAATTTAACTGAAAACATTCAAAATCAAAATATTAACGAACCATTGACGAATAATAATGTTCTTGTAAACAACGAAGAAAATACACCAAATATTCAAAATGTAAATAATAACATTGCAAACAATGAACAATCAAATAATACAACTGAAATTACTCAAAGTCAAAATATTAACGAACCGTTGACGAATAATAATGTTCCTGTAAACAACGAAGAAAATACATCGAATATTCAAAATGTAAATAATAACATTGCAAACAATGAACAATCAAATAATACAACTGAAATTACTCAAAATCAAAATATTAACGAACCATTGACGAATAATAATGTTCTTGTAAACAACGAAGAAAATACACCAAATATTCAAAATGTAAATAATAACATTGCAAACAATGAACAATCAAATAATACAACTGAAATTACTCAAAGTCAAAATATTAACGAACCGTTGACGAATAACAATGTTTCTGTAAACAATGAGAAAAACACAACTAATATTCAAAATGTTAATAAAAGCACTTCAATAAATGAACAATTATTTACAAAACAAGTAACGAATGAAAACGTAAAATCATCGTTGACTAAAGCGAATGAAATTCAGCAGTCTATTCATGATGTTCAAACTGAAATTGAAAAAGCGCAATTTGTAAGTGAAACGCCTGTTGCAACGAATGAGAATACGAATAATGTAACGTTTGATGAGGTAAAAACGAAAATACACAGCACAGAAATTCAGGAAAGTAATTTAGCAGAATTTTCAAATCAGCTGGAAAATTACATCAATAATGCGTCAAAAATAAAAACAAATAATACTGTTTTGACCGAAATTGTAAACAATCAAGTTGTTTTTTTAAACACCCAAGCGGACAAGAAAATTGTAGAAAATTCTGTTGCGGAAAATGAATTGGTGCAATTGCCACGTAGTCAATACGAACAGGAATTGACTGCGCTTTTGGTTGAAAAACAAAAAACGAAACAAGCGCAAAGTTTGTTAGATGAAACCGCTCCGACTTTGAGTAAAAAAGAACAAAAAAATCAAAATGAAGTTCGAGAAATTCTATTTGAAAAGGAAAAATATTTGAATACGGAAATTAGAAGTGTCCAAGCGAAAATTGACGATCAAGCTAACGAAAACAAACAATTTGCCGAGTTGGAAGAAGAGTACATTGAGTTGGAAACGCTTTTAATTAAATTGAATAAAGCGAATTCTGAACAAGTTGTTTTGTATCAGTTGATTAGTTCGCAAATGAGCGATTTGAAAAAAACGATACAACAAAAAGAAGTGTTGCGTTCAAGTTATTTTAACGCAATAAACGATACTGAAAAACGTGCGGAAATACAAAATTTGCTTATTCAAAATGATAAAAATAAAACTGCATTAATTGAGCAAATCAAGCAAAACACGACACTTTTAAAAGCTGAAATCGAAAATCCGACTGTTCACCAAGTAGTTGTAACGCAAGCGCAACAAGCGGTTGTTCAGCAAAAAGTTGACGAAGTTGCGTTTAGTTCACGTCCGGCAGAGATTGTTTCTTCTGACCAAATTAAATTGATTTTGGAATCCGAAGATTATCCTAAAGGTCTGTTTTTTAGAATACAAGTTGGTGCGTTTGCCAAACCGTTGAAAGAAAATGTTTATAAAGATTTCAGTCCGATAACCATGGAAAATCTGAACAAAGGATTGATTAAATACATGGCGGGATATTTTACAAACGAGGCAAAAGCGGTCGAGGCAAGAGGGCAAATTCGTCAGTTGGGCTTTAACGATGCGTTTATTGTGGCGTATTGTGACGGCAAGCGTATTCCTGTTTTTGAGGCTCGTCAACTATTGGCATCAGGTCAGTGCATTCCGATGACAAACGAAGATTTATTGACACACATCAACCCGACAAATACAACGTTATTGGCACAAGTTAAAGAAACAAAAACGACTGTCAACGTTCCGACGGAAGAAACGAAAATTCGTACAACGCCCGATGATTTGTATTATACAGTACAAATTGGCGTGTTTAACCGCTATGTTGAAGATGCTATGTTAAAAGGTTTGAAACCGATAAATACAGATGAATTAAATCCAAAAATAATTCGCTATTCTGTGGGCGTTTTCAATAATTTAGACAAGGCTAAAGAACAGCGTTTGGAAGCAATCCAAAAAGGATTTACCGATGCATTTGTGACGGCTTATTTCCGTGGAAAAAGACTGACTGTCAATGAAGCAAACGCATTGTTGGCAAACGGAACAGCGAAATTGGTCGATTTAAACGAACAAAAAACAACTAAAAATGGAGTAGGAGCGGAGCTTGTGACGGTTGATTATTCCGACACCTTGAAAGCGGTTATTAAAACCGTTCAATCCAATCGGGCAGTTTTGATAACGGACGAAATAGATAACGTTCAGACAACACCTAAAGAAATCCTTCAAATTGATGTTGACAAGATAGATGTTGTTTTGTATTGGTGGATAATACATAATTTTGAGAGTTACGAACTTCAACAGAACGAAGACCATATTTCGATTTTTGGCAAGTGTTCCGCTGACGAAAAAGAAACGTTGAAAGCGCATTTTGAGCAGTTGAATTTTTCGGGTGTGAATAATGTTAAATGATTTTTTTATCGAAAAAATTAATTGTAACTTTGTATCAAATGTAAATTTCAAGGTATGCAAATAGCAGAAGAATTTGATGTTAAATTAGTAGAACAAGCTGTCGAACAGCGTGATTTGATTGTGTATAACGACGATTTTAATACGTTTGATTTTGTTATTGAATCTTTGGTTGAAGTCTGCAAACACGAATTGGAACAAGCTACGCAATGTACGTATATCATTCATTTTAAGGGTAAATGTCAAGTTAAAAGAGGTTCGTTTAAAAGTTTAAAAACGATGTGTGCTGCCTTACTCGAAAGAGGAATTACAGCAGTAATTGAATGATTTTTTTACAGCCGTCCAAAAGTTTGGAGCAATGGAAATTGTTTAGGCTAGTACGGTAAACTTATTTTCTCAAACGGAATAAATTCGTAAGTCACTTCATTTTCTAAAAAACTCATTGGAGCATTTGGTGGCGTATGAATTTCTTTTTTTGTCAAGCCCCAAGGTTTGAAAGCTCCTTCTAAAACTGTGGCAAACGTTTCATCATTCCAACTGTCAAAAACAGGTGTCGTCCCGTCTGATTCGATAGGTAACGATTCAATTTCGTAACCGCCGTTTTCAGTTGAACGAATACGATATTTAGGTTTGTAATCGAGTAAATAACTGAAATACTGAAAACGAGATGTAAGCTCTTCAAATTGAACAGGGTGCAACACCGTGTCGCCAATTTTGTTTAATAGCGGTTGCATTTGTTCAATTACCGTTTCGTTATCCAATAAGCAGGCGATAATTCCAAAACCATTAAGACCTAAAAAAAAGGTCATATTAACGGAATCGTCTTTGTAGTTTAAAATATCTTTCGAGTATTTTAATCGAACAACCGAAATACTCCACGGTTTACGCCCTTCTTTAAATGTAATTGGCTGAATAAAAGACTGTAACATCAAATGAAACAAACCAAAACGTTCTTTCAAAACATCTGCAAGGTTCATTTCTGCACTTTGGCGTGCTTTGAGTTTTTGCTCAATAACCAAATCGTGATACAGCGCACCGTACGTGATTTTACTTGCCCAAATGAATAATTTGTATGAATCCAATGCCTTGACCGCTTCATAACCGCTATTGAATGCCGTTTCAATTTCTTGTTCTAATTCATCAAATTTCGCTTTTACACGTGGCGAACACGGTAATTTTAAATCATCGTAATACAATTCATTGATTTTGTCCATTAATTTGAAACGCTTGCCTCGTAACTCAAATTTATCCATTATCCAATCGGGAAAAATGGAGATAAACTCTTTGTTGTCCAAATCATCGCCGCTTAAAAAGCACGTATTTTCGTCAAAATGTAAATTGTCAAAAGGATTGTATAACTGCATTTGTTTGAATTAAATTGATGCAAAAATACGACATTTTTGATTTGATTTTCTCAAAATAAACGACTTCATTTTTTTAAAAAATTGTCAGTTATACGATTATTGCTAAATTTACGTTCATTTTCCAGTAAAGAAATTATTTAGAATGAGATATTGGTTACTTATTTTGTGTGTCATCACAAGCATTTCAGCGTTCGGACAACGTAAAATCATTGATAAAATCATTGGTCAAGTTGGCGACAATCAAATATTACTGTCAGACATTGAAACACAAAAACATCAAGCTAAATTATCAGAAATTCCTGTTGATGAGAATTTTGAGTGTGAAACATTAGAAGAACTTTTGTATCAAAATTTATTGCTTTTGCAGGCAGAAATTGACAGCGTTACCATTCCTGATGCGCAGGTAGATGCCGAAATGGAAAACAGAATTCGTGTGATTGAACAACAAATCGGAGGTCGTCAGAAATTGGAGGAATTTTACGGAAAATCTGTTAATCAAATTAAAGTCGAATTTCGAGATGCTATCAAAAAACGTATGTTGGTCGAACGTATGGAAGAAGATATTACTGGCGATTTGCACGTTACACCTGACGAAGTAAAAACGTATTTTCAAAGTATTCCGTTTGACAGTTTACCTTTAATTAGTACCGAAATAAAATTGCAACAATTAACGGTTTTTCCCGAAATTACCAACGAAGATAAACTCAACGCACGCAAGAAACTACAAGGAATTTTAGACGATATTCGTGTCAACGGAAAAAGTTTTGAATCCATGGCTCGCATTCATTCCGAAGACCCTGGAAGTGCGTCAAAAGGCGGAATTATGGAAGCGACTGTCGGCATGATGGTTCCTGCTTTTGAAAATGTGGTTATGGCATTGCAAGAAGGACAAGTGAGCGATATTTTTGAAACGGAATATGGTTATCACATTGCTAAACTCTAGAAACGAAACGGGAATGATTACATTTGCTCGCATATTTTGATTATCCCAACATTCAGTAGAGAGCAATTAATCGCTTCTAACAATCAAATCGAAGAGGCATATCAAAAGTTGAAACGCAACGAAGTTACATGGGACGATGCTGTTTTGAAATACTCACACGATGTCAATACACGTTTAAATAAAGGGATTATCACCAATCCTTATTCGGGCGAACAATATTGGAAAATGGAAGATTTAAACCAAATTGACCAACAAATGTTTTTACTTATCGACAAAATGCAAATCGGAGATTTTTCTGCGCCTACGCTTTATTTCGATATTAATGAGCGCAAGCAAGGTATTCGTATTGTGCGTGTTATGGACAAAACAAAGCCGCCCCGAGCTAACTTAGACGACGATTACGGCATGATACAAAACGCAACTACAGCGTGGAAAAAACAAGTAATCATCAGTAAATGGGTCGAAAATAAACGCCACAATGCCTACATACGCATTGATGATGAATACAAGAATTGTGAACTATTAGAAAAATGGATTAAATAAAAAACTATGTCAGACGTAGCAACTATCAATCAATTAATCGAAGATTATAAACGTTTAAAAAACGAAATTCATAAAGTTATCATCGGACAAGATGAGGTCGTTGACCAAGTGTTAATCTCTATTTTTTCCAAAGGACACGCTTTGTTAGTCGGTGTTCCTGGGTTGGCAAAAACCTTATTGGTAAACACCATTGCGCAAACTTTAGGATTGTCGTTTAACCGTATTCAGTTTACACCCGATTTAATGCCATCAGACATTGTTGGTTCGGAAATTTTGGACGATACGAAAAATTTTAAATTCGTAAAAGGCCCAATTTTTAGTCACTTGTTATTAGCGGACGAAATTAACCGTACACCACCGAAAACGCAGGCTGCGTTATTAGAGGCGATGCAAGAAAAACGTGTAACAGCAGCAGGAAAAACCTATAATTTGCCACAACCGTTTTTTGTTTTAGCAACACAAAACCCGATTGAACAAGAGGGAACTTATCCTTTGCCCGAAGCACAATTAGACCGTTTTATGTTTAACGTTTGGGTGGGCTATCCAACGTTTGAGGAAGAAATGTTGATTGTTAAAAATACGACTTCAAACGTCAATATTGAGTTGCAACAAATTTTGGGCGAAGAACAAATTATCGCCTACCAAAACGCTATTCGTAACATTCCTGTTCCTGACAAAGTGTATGAATATGCTGTTTCGCTCGTGAACAAAACCCGAAAAGACACAGCCAACGCTCCCGAAGTGACGAAAAACTTTATTTCTTGGGGTGCAGGTCCTCGTGCATCGCAATATTTAATTATTGGTGCAAAAACGCACGCTGTATTAAAAGGTAAATATTCGCCCGACATCGAAGACGTAAAAGCGGTTGCCTTGCCCATTTTA
>DAOMPZ010000038.1:14256-14466 GCA_035445045.1 Crocinitomicaceae bacterium
GGGTTACACGATTGAGCGAATTATTGCGGAGTTGTTGTAAATTCCCTTACACACGTTCAAAACATAACGTGTACTTCGTCCGTCGCCTTGTTTTAAAAGGATGTTTTGTTTAGAAAGTTCTTGTAAATCACGTGTTGCCGTAGCTTTTGTTGTTTTAGTTATGGAAATGTATTTTTTCGTGACTATTTGGTTTACAACACCGCAATAAGT
>DAOMPZ010000038.1:14476-18505 GCA_035445045.1 Crocinitomicaceae bacterium
AAAATCTGCTGCACCGTTGTCAAACATTTTGTTTAATACTTTTGTTTGTCGCTCATTTAACACGTTTTCATGCGCCTGAAAAAAATGTGTTTTCTTGATAGATAACCCAATAACATTAATCGCATCTAGTTGTGTAGCAATCAGTAGTTTGACAAAATAAACGAGCCAACTATCTATTTCCAATGTTTTAGATGCTTTGTTGAGTTCATAATAATACGTCTTTTTATCGCTTTCAATCGCTGTCGAAACACTCATTATAATTTGTCGGTTTAAGCATTCTCCCAAACATTTTTCAATCAAAACTCGACCAATGCGACCATTTCCATCTTTAAAAGGGTGTATGCTTTCAAAATACAAATGCGTAATAGCTGTTTTAACGATAGCTTTTTGAATAGAACCTTCCGTTTTAAAAGCGTTGTACCACTTTACAAATTGTTTCATTTCTTGCGGAACATCACTTGATGGCGGAGCTTGGTAATGCACCACTTCTCGATCGATTGAACCCGACACAATTTGCATCGGCTCTTTGCCTTTGCGATACGCACCAGCATTGATGTATTTAGTATTATGAAAAAGCGTTTGATGCCAATCTTTCATCAACTTTTCTGTTAATTTTTCGCTGTAATTTTGACGTACTCGCAACATCAAAAAAGCAACATTATCAGCACGTTTGTCTTTTACGTATTTAAGCGTTTCGTTTAAACCCAAGCGATTGCGAATAGACGACATAAGAAATCTTCTAAAAAAAGACTATCTTTGCCCAAATTCATATAGAAAGACATGGAAAAAATTATCTGTGGAATACAACAAATGGGAATAGGTGTTCCTAACGTACAAGAGATTTGGAAATGGTATCGCAAGGCATTCGGTACAGATATTCGAGTTTTTGAAGAAGCTGCCGAAGCACCATTAATGACAAAATATACAGGTGGCGTGGTGCAAAGTCGTACTGCTACATTAGCGTTGAGCATGGAAGGCGGTGGCGGTTTTGAAATTTGGCAATATACGTCACGTAATACTGAAAAACCGACATTTGAAATTCAATTAGGCGATTACGGACTGTATGCGTGTAAGATAAAATCCCGTAATGTTCAGGCAACTTATGATTATTTCAAAAAACAAAATTTTAATATCGTTTCTGAAATTGCGCAAACACCCGAAGGGAAAGACCATTTTTTGGTGCAAGACCCGAACGGAAATCTGTTTGAAGTTGTTGAAGGCTTAGGTTTTTATTCCAAAACAAAAGCACCAAGTTTGACAGGAGGCGTTGCAGGCGCAGTTATTGGTGTGAGCAATGTTGAAAATTCGATTAAATTTTACCAAGATATTTTAGGCTACGACCAAATTGTTTACGACACGACAGATACGTTTGGCGTTTACAAAAACATCGCAGGCGGAAACAAAGCGGTAAGACGTATTTTGTTGCGTCACACGGCAGAGCGAAAAGGGCCTTTTGCGAAATTGTTAGGCCCAACAGAAATTGAGTTAATCCAAGCAGTGGAGCGAACAGACGTACGTCGAATTTTTGAAAACCGTTTTTGGGGCGATTGGGGCTTTATTCATTTATGTTTTGATATTCAAGGCATGGCGCAACTAAAGCAAGAATGTGAAAAAGCAGGCTATCCGTTTACAGTCGATTCAGGCGATAAAACCTTTGATATGGGCGAGGCAGGCGGACATTTTTCGTACATCGAAGACCCCGACGGCGCATTGATTGAGTTTGTCGAAACACACAAAGTTCCTGTTTTAAAGAAACTCGGCTGGTACATCAATTTAGAAAACAAAAAGCAAGGACAAAATTTGCCGAATTGGATGTTAAAAGCAATGCGGTTTAATCGAGTGAAGAGTGCTGACTGAGCATCTCTAAAACTAATTCTTAATAAATAGAAAAAATAGCAGTACAAACCAAATGATAGCAAGTCAGGAAGTCCAATTACCTAACACAACACATTTGGTCTTTCGCTCTAAAAAATGTATTTTTGTACACACAATTTTGAAAATTTACACAAAATGAATTCACAAGACTATATTCAATTAGAAGACCGTTACGGCGCACATAATTACCACCCACTTCCAGTAGTGCTTTCCAAAGGCGAAGGCGTTTACGTTTGGGACGTGGAAGGTAAAAAATATTTCGATTTTCTATCGGCTTATTCAGCTGTTAATCAAGGGCATTGCCACCCAACAATCATTAATGCTATGGTTGAGCAAGCCAAAACATTAACCTTGACTTCACGTGCATTTTATAATGACAGTTTAGGAATTTACGAAAAATATGTAACGGAATATTTTGGTTTTGATAAAGTATTACCAATGAACACAGGTGCAGAAGCTGTTGAAACAGCGTTGAAACTGTGTAGAAAATGGGGATATGAAAAGAAAGGTGTTGCCGAAAATCAAGGTGTTATTATCGTTTGTGACGGAAATTTCCACGGAAGAACAACCACCATTATTTCATTTTCAAACGACCCTGATGCACGCCAAAATTACGGCCCATACACACCAGGTTTTGTATCAATTCCTTACAACGATTTAGATGCGCTGGAAAAAGCCTTAGAAAATCCAAATGTTGTTGGTTTTTTAGTTGAACCTATCCAAGGCGAGGCAGGTGTTTACGTTCCGAATGACGGGTTTTTAGCGAGTGCAAACGCACTTTGTAAAGCTAAAAATGTTCTTTTCATTGCAGATGAAGTACAGACAGGAATTGCCCGAACAGGTAAATTATTGGCTGTTCATCACGAAAATGTACAACCCGATATTTTAATTTTAGGAAAAGCACTTTCGGGTGGTGTTTTACCTGTTTCTGCGGTATTGGCAAACGACAACATTATGCTCGTTATCAAACCAGGGCAACACGGTTCGACATTCGGCGGAAATCCATTAGCATCGAAAGTTGCCATTGCTGCGCTTGAAGTTGTGAAAAACGAGAAATTAGCCGAAAATGCAGAGCGTTTAGGCGAATTATTTCGCAAGGAAATGAACCGTATCATCGAAAAATCCGATTTGGTAAGTTCAGTTCGTGGAAAAGGTTTGTTAAATGCCATTTTAATCAATGATACTCCCGAAAGTTCAACCGCTTGGGATTTCTGTGTGCAGTTGAAAGAAAATGGTTTACTTGCTAAGCCAACGCACGGAAACATCATTCGTTTTGCGCCACCGTTAGTAATGACCGAAACGCAATTAATGGAATGTGTAGCGATTATTGAAAAAACAATTATGCAGTTTTCCAAATAAACAATATATTTGCGACCGCAATGCCCATGTGGTGAAATTGGTAGACACGCCATCTTGAGGGGGTGGTGCCAGTAGGTGTGCTAGTTCGAATCTAGTCGTGGGCACGTTAAGGCTGTTGAAAAACAGCCTTTTTTATTTGTCTTAATAACCTCAGTTCGATTGTAAAATTAACATTCAGATTACCTGCGGTGCTACTTCGTGGCGAGCTAAAAAGCTGTTAGTCAAGGCGTTTCTTTGAAGATTTAGAATAACGGTTTTTTAGGCAAAGCAAAACGGTATTCCGCTGATAAACAGCACCACGAAGTAGCACCGCAGGTAGTCATAAAGTCCTAATGTCATAAAATCCTAAAGTCTTTTAAATTTTTTTTCACTACATTGAAATATTTTCGTTATTTTCGCTCCATAATACGATAATTAACAAAAGCTTATACTATGAAAAAAGGGATTATATTTTTCACATTTTTATTTTTCATCACATTAACTGTTAAAGCACAAGGCGAGGCTAACAATTGGTATTTTGGCAATTACGCTGGTTTGACGTTTAACACCAATCCGCCGAGTGCGTTGACAGACGGAGCGGTTACAACCTCCGAGGGAAGTGCAACAATTTCTGACGCTAACGGAAATTTGCTGTTCTATACCGACGGGCGGAATGTTTACAACAAAACGCACGTGACCATGCCAAACGGAACAGGATTGTTTGGCGACCCATCATCGGCACAATCAGCGATAATTATTCCCAAACCAGGAAGTAAGACCAATTATTTCATTATTACAGTTTCCGAAAAAGGGGAT
>DAOMPZ010000039.1:0-18446 GCA_035445045.1 Crocinitomicaceae bacterium
AAAAATATTTTAGCCACAGATACACAGATTATTGTTATTCAATTTTATTTCACAGATGATTTTTACTCGTAAACATCTTAATAACCAAACTCATTTCTGAATATGTTATTTAAAATCTGTGCATCTGTGGCTGGTTTAATGCGTTTGACTAAAATAATTTTCCTTGTACGTCATCGTCGGCATCGGGATTGGTTAAATCCCACTCAAACGTTGCGCCGTCAGTATCGTCCGAATTATTGTCGTCTGAATGGTCTGCGTTTGGTTCATTTTCATCAGAAACATCAACCGTCACAGTTTCTACAACATCTTCTGGCCACGGCTCGCCACCGTCGATTTCGTGTTCTAATACAATCTCTTTGACTTTCAACTTCGTGATTTGATTGCCTTGCGCTTTCATGCCTTTGACTTCAATCAAATCGGCAATATTCATTACGTTGTCGGGTAAATTTTTCGTTTGTTTCAACAACTTATTGTAAATCACACGAATTTCAGGGCGATACGAAGTCGAAACCAAATCAATGTACGAACCTTCCGACTCGGAAATAAAATTCACACGTTTGTCCATAGTTACTTCACACAAGAAACGTTTAACGAAATGTAAATCTTTTTCGGCATCGTAATAAACGGTCGAAATCGGTCGGTCTTGCACCCATTTTTCGATGTGTATCATGTCTTCATCAAAGTGTGTGGACAAGTCAAAAGCCGAAAGACGGTATTCGCCATTTTTATACAAAGTCAAAATTTTATCCGTTCCTTTGAATGCGCCCAAATACTTACCTCGACCTTCGTCATTCATACGTCCAACGATTGGGTCATACCATATTTTTCGAGCCGAAAGTGTCGAACCGCCGACTTCTTTTTGCAGAATTTTCGATACAATTTCTTTCGTCACTCTATTTCCTGCCGAATTACGTCCTTTGATGAGCAAATCACCAAAATCAATATCAAATCGCAGACGTTTTAAATGCGGTCTTGGGCGTAACATCACGGTCACAACTTCTTTTTCGCCGTTCGGATGAACTGAGAAATACAGAACTTTTGAACCTTTCGTTCCCTTGGTTAAATCATATTCCGTGTCACGTGTAATCGAATTGACGTAAAAACGTTTCATCATCGTTGCACCGCCTGCACCATCTTGGTACATCAAATGGTAAATCGTTCGTTTGTCGCCTTTTTTCCAAACATCGGCATAAATAATTCCTTTGCCGACAAATTTTTTGTCTGCCACTTTCGTAATCATCATTTTCCCTGTATTGAAGAAAATAATGACATCATCAATTTCCGAACAATCGTTGACTACATCGCCTTTTTTGAGGTTGTAACCGATAAAGCCTTCCTCCATATCGACATACAACTTGTGGTTGGCGATAATCACTTTTGCAGCGTTGATGTTGTCAAACATTTTGATTTCGGTTTTGCGTTCTTTTCCTTCGCCAAAACGTTTTTTCAAATCTTTGTAATACTCGACAGCGTACTCAATCAAATTGGCTAATTTGTTTTTCACTTCTTCCATTTCAGCCTCGATTTTAGCGATGTTTTCATCAGCTTTGTCCGAGTCGAAACGGGTGATGCGTATCATCTGAATTTGAGTCAATTTCAACAAATCATCGTCCGTAATTTCACGAATAAAATCTTTTTTGAACGGTGCAAAACGCTTGTACAAATAGCCATACAACGTTTCTCTGTCCGAGTAATTTTTGAAGTCGATGTACATTTCTTCCCGAATGAAAATCTTTTCCAAGGTCGAAAAATGCCATTGTTGCTCCAATTCATTCAAACGGATTTCGAGTTCCCATTTGAGCAAATCAACTGTATGGTCTGTGTTTACTTTTAGAATTTCAGAAACGCCCATAAAACGAGGTTTCTCGCCATCAATCACAGAGGCGTTTGGCGAAATTGAAACTTCGCAATCCGTGAAAGCATAAAGCGCATCGATTGTTTTATCTGGTGAAACACCAGGGGCGATATGCACGACAATTTCAACATTTGAAGACGTATTATCTTCAATTTTTTTGATTTTGATTTTACTCTTTTCGTTCGCCTTGATTACTGAGTCAATTAAACTGCCCGTGGTTGTTCCGTACGGAATTTCGGTAATAATCAAGGTCTTGTTATCGACTTTTTTAATTCTTGCCCGAACACGGACTTTTCCACCTCTCAAACCGTCGTTGTAATTGGAGAAATCAGCTAAACCACCTTGTGGAAAATCGGGATAAATTTCGACTTTTTTTCCTCGTAAATGATTGATTGATTGGTCGATAAGTTCGATAAAATTGTGTGGCAAAATTTTACACGCCATACCCACGGCAATTCCTTCTGCGCCTTGTGCCAACAGCAACGGGAATTTAACAGGAAGTTGGTCGGGTTCTTTATTTCGACCGTCATAACTCAAGAGCCAATTGGTCGTTTTCGGGTTAAAAACAACGTGATTTGCAAACTTAGACAAACGAGCCTCAATATAACGTGGTGCGGCTGCTCCGTCGCCTGTCAAGACATTTCCCCAGTTTCCTTGGCAGTCAATCAGCAATTCTTTTTGACCCAAATTCACAAGTGCATCGCCAATAGACGCATCGCCATGTGGGTGGTATTTCATTGTATTTCCGATAACATTCGCCACTTTGTTGTAACGTCCGTCATCGAGTTCTCGCAAAGAGTGTAAAATTCGGCGTTGAACAGGCTTAAAACCGTCATACAAAGACGGAACGGCACGTTCTAAAATTACATACGAAGCGTAATCTAAAAACCAATTTTCGTAAAGTCCACTAATGGGAATTATTTTGTCTGCCGAAAAATCTTGACCGTCTTCGGACGGATTTAATGCATCGTCTTTTTCTTCGTCTATCATGCTACTTCGTTTTCGTCATTTTTAGCTTTTGTTCCAATAAGTGCCTCCTCGCTGTCGTCTTCCACACGTAGGTTGTCAATGATAAATTCTTGACGGTCGGGTGTGTTTTTACCCATAAAATACGACAAAATGTCTTCAATGGAAGAATCTTTCGTCAACACAACAGGGTCTAAACGTATGTCTTCACCGATAAAACCTTTGAACTCATCGGGCGAGATTTCCCCCAAACCTTTAAATCGTGTGATTTCGGGATTTTTGCCCAATTTCGCAATGGCATTTCTGCGCTCTTCGTCTGAATAACAGTAAATTGTTTCTTTTTTATTGCGTACTCGAAACAAAGGCGTTTGCAACACATAAACGTGTCCACGCTTGATTAAATCGGGGAAAAATTGCAAGAAAAACGTCAGTAATAACAAGCGAATGTGCATACCGTCCACATCGGCATCGGTTGCAATTACAATTTTGTTGTACCGCAAATTATCCATTTCGTCTTCGATGTCCAAAGCCGCTTGTAACAAGTTAAATTCTTCATTTTCGTAAACGATTTTTTTCGTCAAACCGTAGGAATTTAGCGGTTTACCACGTAGCGAAAAAACAGCTTGCGTTGCCACATCTCTGGATTTTGTAATCGAACCACTCGCCGAATCTCCCTCGGTAATAAACAAGGTTGTTTCTTCGTTTCGTTCGTCTTTTAAATCAGTTAAATGCACTTTGCAATCACGTAATTTGCGATTGTGAAGATTGGCTTTTTTCGCTCTGTCACGTGCTAATTTACGAATACCCGAAAGTTCTTTGCGTTCTTTTTCGCTTTGCTTGATTTTTTTCTCGATAATTTCTGCAACGTTTGGATTTTTATGCAGGAAATTATCCAATTTATCTTTTAAAAAGTCATTGACAAATGTTCGAATGGATTGTCCGCCTGGCTCGATTTCTTGCGACCCTAATTTTGTCTTTGTTTGCGACTCAAAAACAGGCTCGACCACTTTCACGGCAATCGCTGCCACAATAGATTGGCGAATATCGGCTGCATCGTAGTTTTTGTTGTAAAAATCACGAATTACTTTGGCAACAGACTCTCTAAATGCGCTTTGATGTGTTCCGCCTTGCGTGGTATGTTGTCCGTTAACAAACGAATAATAATCTTCGCCATACGTCTTTCCGTGCGTAAATGCGACTTCAATATCTTCGCCCTCCAAATGGATAATCGGATAAAGTGGATCGCCGTCCATGTTGTTGTCTAACAAATCTTTCAAGCCCTCTTTGGACTGAAATTTTTCGCCGTTGTAATAAATCGCAAGACCTCGATTTAAGTAACAGTAATTCCAAAACATTTTTTCCAAATAGATACTTCGGAAACTGTATTTTTTGAAAATCGTATCGTCTGAAATAAATTCGACATACGTACCGTTTTGCTCGTCTGTTTTTTCAATTTTACTTTCTTCAACGAGTTCGCCACGGCTGAATGTTGCCGTTTTTTTCTCGCCGTCACGCACCGCATAAACCATAAAATGTGTACTCAACGCATTGACCGCTTTCGTACCAACACCGTTCAAACCAACCGATTTTTTAAACGATTTGGAATCGTATTTTCCGCCTGTGTTCATTTTCGACACAACTTCGACCACTTTTCCCAACGGAATACCACGACCATAATCACGAACACTCACTTTGTTATCCTTGATTTTCACGTCAATACGCTTTCCGTTACCCATGACAAACTCGTCAATACAGTTGTCAACAACCTCTTTTACAAGCACGTAAATTCCGTCATCGGGTGCTGAACCATCGCCTAATTTCCCGATATACATTCCAGGACGCATTCGGATATGCTCTTTCCAATCGAGGGAGCGAATATTGTCTTCGGTGTATTTTATTTCTTCTGCCATTTTGAATAGTGCATTAATGATTTAATGCGACAATTTCAAAATTACTTTTATTATTCCTACCAAAAACGAAGTGAAAAAACAAATTATTGACAATTGGGCGTTGAAAGTGATTTTCCTCTTACTTTTTGTCCGCTAAAAAGTAACAAAAAGCTCGTCGCCGTGATTTCTTTCGCTACCCAAATCTTCCTTGTTGTCGAAAAGAACAAAAACTTGCTTCGCTTCGAACAGTTTGTTCTTTTTACGCCAACTGCGTCGTTTGGGTGCCCAGCGAAAAATCAATGCGACCGTCCCGTCTTCGAGTTTAAGATTTCGATAATTCTTCAATTCAGTCACTGTCATAACGTCTTAATGTCCTAAAATCGCAACGTTCAAAAAAAAAATCAAAAACTCTTCACTTGCAAATCTTCTTTGCGTGGAATTTCGCCTTGATAATGAATGATAACCGTGTGTTTGCCTGCGAAAAAATGTTTGAAATTTTCGGGTACAAAAATATTCCCTTTTGTCGATGTGAGCCACGTATAAGCAGCAAATCTTTTGACGTTTAAGACAACTTCTGCCGTTCCGTTTGCAAGTGGACGAATGGTTTCGATTTCGATAGGCTCGGTATTTCGTTTGTAGTTTTTTTCGTTGTGAATAAATTGCCGATTAAACGTCTTTCCTGCTACTTTCCACTCAAAATCAATCAAATACGCATCTTTTGTTTTTTCGTTTAAATCAAGTTTAAGTTGGATTTTTTCATTAGAATGAACGTAATAATGATGCAAAAGTGAAGCAATCTTGTCGCCCGACAAAGTTTTCCAAACAGCCGTCAATTGAACGGTATCTGCTGTGGCATTGTCGTTGGTAATCCAATAACTAAATGAGTTGTCTTTTTCTAAATCTCTCAAAACTGTAATTGGTTCAAAATCAGCTTTTACACGATAATGCAAGGCTTTCCAATTGCCGTAATAATCCATGCTCGACCACGATGAAACAGGCCAACAATCATTGATTTGCCAATAAATCGTTCCCGTCACTCTTGGAAACTGCAAACGATGACTTGCAATCGCCAAACCAACCGCTTCGGCTTGTGTTAGTTGCGACAGATAAACGAAATCCTCAAAATCAGTTGGTTTACCAAATAAATGCTCGGTTTGCTTTAAAATCATTGCGTTGCCAACATACGATTTTTGATGCTGTTTCATCACCGACGATTTTAAATCCCAATCGGCTTTTTCGCTGAATTTCAACAAAGTACTGTATTCAGAAAACGACTGAAAACCATATTCTGCATTGAAACGCCCTGACTTTCGGGCGAAATCTTCTAACGGGTCGCTACCGTGCCAAACGCCCCAATAATGCTGCGAACCGTGCTTGTACCACTCGTCTTTTCCCCAATGACTTAACGGCGACGTGTGAACGTATGGAACGGTCGTCCATTTTTCAACGGCTTTGGGAATTAACGCTTGAAACAATGTGCGGTAATTCACATCAAATTGGTCTTGTGTTTTGCCGTCAATGCCATATTTCAGCTTAAACCCCCAATAGTTGCTCGCCACCATAACTTCATTATTTCCATTGAACAAAGCCACATTCGGATTTTTGGAAATTCTCGGAATTTGATAATCCATTTCGTCTTGCACCAATGCCAAAAACGCCTTTTCAGCAGGATAAAGCGCACAGGCAAACATAAAATCCTGCCAAATTAAAATTCCTTTTTCGGCACAATAACGGTAAAAGAAATCGGGTAAATAATAACCACCACCCCAAACACGTATCATATTAAAATTCGCATCAGCACAGGCATCAATCAACTGTTTTATTCGGCTTTCATCAACCGTGGACAGAAAAACGTCCTGCGGAACGTAGTCGCCACCTTTGCAAAAAATCAAGTTGTCGTTCCAATGAATTTCGTACGATGTTCCAAATTCGTCCGCTTGCTGAATAAGCTCTTTTTTGGAAATTCCGAAGTAAAAATCATCTTCGGAGCTTATCAATTTATCGTCTAAAAACACAGAAAGTTTGCCTTTGTAAAGTGTTTGTTCGCCCCAACCTTTTAGCCAATATAAGCGTGGATTTTTAATTTGAAAATAAATATGTGCCACGTTGTCTTCGTGCTGAATATCAGTCGCTTGAATAAATTCGTTTTGGATTGAAATTTTCCCTTTTATCGGCTGTTCAAAAACCAAATCCAAGCGCATCAACGCTGTTTCTTCGTCAAATTGGAGTGTTTGAACCGCCGATTGAAGTAGGCTGTTTGTGGAATAGGTATAAATAAACGCAGGTTCATTCAGCCCGATGGTGTTCATGCGCAACGACCAATCCCAACCGAACTGAAATTGAGGTTTGCGTGACATGGACGAAACCTGCACCGTGTCATTGACATCGTTCGGCGTTGGAAATTTCACTTTTAACGCTTGAAATTCCGCTTTGTGATACTGAACAGGCGAAACAAAATCGAGTTCTATTTTATTTTTTCCTTCTTTGACAAATGGCTTAATATCAAAATGATACGGCATGAAATAAGAAGCTGTTTTTCCGACTTCATGCCCGTTGATGTAAACGGTAGCGTATGTATCGACATTTTTAAAATTGATGTAGATAAATTCTTCACGCAACTGCTCTTTTGTCACGTCAAAGGTCGATGTAAAAACCCATTCTTCGTTTTCAATCCAATTGTATTTTTCTTCGTTCAAGCCGTAAAACGGTTCGGGCAAAACACCTGCATTAAACAAACCTTGTTGAACCGTTCCTTTCGTTCCTATCGGATAAACCGCCGAATGACTTTTTTGATGAAATTGCCATTGGAGCGGTGTTTGGGAAAACGTGAAAAAAGACAAAAGCATGAGGTAGATGAATACGGTTTTTTTCATTTTATTTTTTTTACTGTTCACTTTTTAAACCCTATCTGCTGCCGTTATTTCTGCTCAACCGTCTCTGTTTTTTACTTCTCTAAAATGATTGTGGTAAGAAATATTGGTATGTCTCCAGATGTGCCTCCAGATGTTGAAAGATGTGTAATTTTATATCCATTTGACTTCCATTTTTTAAGTTCATTTTGAATAAGTATTTGATTATTCACTGACTCATCTTTCCAACCTTTTTCCAATTCGATTTTGGTCACTTTTCCTTCGGAATCTGTTGTTGTAATACAAGGTTGTGTTCTAGAAGCAGATGTCTCGAGAACTCGAATAATTACTATTTCTGAAGATTTCTCTTGTGCATTCACATTGTTTATTCCCAAAAACAACATAGCTACAACGGCTATTACTACTAATTTTAACTTTCTCATATTACTTATTTTTTACTTGATTACTACTTTTTCTTCTTTTGCTCTTCCCGTATCCACTTTTGGTAAACCGCTGCATTCTTTTGATGTACGGCGTAATCTCTCGTAAAATTGTGCGTGAAGGTATAGTCGGGTTTGGCACACATATACAGGTAATCGTTTGTTGTGGAAGAAAGTACCGCATCGACAACGCCTGCAGGCGGAAGACTGATTGGTCCGGGTGGAAGTCCTGCGTAAATGTACGTGTTGTACGGACAGTCAACCGCCCGATGTTCGTAGGTCAATATATTTTCGCTGTTCAGTTTGTCGCCCCAACAAAATTTAAACGTCGGGTCGGATTGCAAGCGCATACCGATTTTAATGCGGTTCATATACAAACGTGCAATCGTTGCCCATTCATTGGTAGCGATACTTTGCTCGCCATAAACGATACTTGCCAGCGTCACCACTTGGGACGGCGAGCTAAATCCTTGTTGTTTCATCTTTAATTTGCGTGCATCTGTCCAAAAAGTTCTAAATTCCGTTGCCATGCGCTCAACAAATTGTTCGGGATTGGTGTCCCAAAAGAAATTATAGGTATTCGGAATGAATAAGGCTGGAAGTTGTTCTTTTGTAAAACCGTATTTGGTCATCGTTTCTTGGCTGAAAATAAAATTTTCCAACTCCGTACTGTCGCACATAATCGCCTTGGAAACTTTCTTGCACATATCGCCAATGGTCGAACAATTATTAAACGTCACTTGCACTTCAACCTCTGCATTACCGTTCCCTTGAGCGTTTTCCGTAAAGCCATTTATCAAATCTCGAATGGGTGTTTTGGGTTTGATGATATACTTTCCTGTTGCAATTTTGTCCGAAGAAAAACCTTTCACGTCAACCATGCGGTTAAACGAAAATGCCGTGTTTATCACTTTTTCATTCAAAAGTTGCATTTTCAAGCCCTCCAAACCGTGTTCTTTGTTTACATACAATTCAATTTCCGTTTCGTTATCCGTTACAATTCGGTTTAATAGCGCATCTTTAATTTTTGCCCGAAAGACATACCCAACAGCTACCACCAAAGCGATGATTACGAAAATTGTTATTCCTCTTTTTCCTTTTTTAAACATAATTGATAAATTCTTTCGTCTATTCTTTTATCTCTTTCTTTAAACCATTCTTTGCGAACGCCAACCAGTTCAAAACCAACTTTTTCAAACAATTTAATACTTGCCTCGTTGTCTTCCAATATGGAGGCGGTCAAGTTGTGAAAAGCCAAAATTTGTGTAGCATAACGTTTTAAAATTTCGAGCGCATCACTAGCATAACCTTTTTCCCTGTATTTTTCATGCCCGATTAAAATCCCGACATTTGCTCGGTCGTGTTTGAAATTGGCATCGTACAAATCAATAATTCCAATCGGTTCGTCATCTTCGATTAAACAAATCATCAAGCGCAATGTTCCCGATTGGCGGAAATTCAAACTGCTCTCGATGTGTTCCAAAATCATACTGTGCGAGTAAGGCGTTTCGGTTTCGGTCACACGCCAATTATGGACATTATTTTCCCAAATGACGATGGTCGTCACATCTTCTCGTTCAACAGGGCGCAAATAAACGTGTGTACCTTTAAAAAACTGCATCTAACTCAACTCTATTTTTCCACTAAAAACAAATTCGGCAGGGCCAATCAACCAAATATCGGTATAATTTTCGGATTTGTCAAACTGTACGGCTAAATTTCCGCCTTTTGTTTCAACATCTACCAAAATACTGCCTGTCAATTTGTTTTTCAATGCGTAAGACAAAGCCGCCGCCGTAACACCTGTTCCACACGAAAGCGTTTCATCTTCCACACCTCGTTCATACGTAAAAACTTTAATTTTGTTCGCATTTAATTCTTTAATCAAATTAACATTTATGCCGTTTTCCTTGTACGTATCATTATAACGAATTGATTTTCCGTAAGCTACCACATCTTGACTTTCCAAATCGGAGAAATAACTCAAATAATGGGGCGAACCTGTATTGGCTTCGTACAAAGTGTCTGTAAATTTTGTCACTTCGGAAACATCATTCATTTTTAACCGCACATTATTTTCAAAAATAACAGCCGCGTGTTCGCCGTCAATCGCCCAAAAATGCGTTTTATTATCTTTTATCAGACCTAATTTATTGGCAAACATCACGGAACAACGTGCGCCGTTACCACAAAAACTTTTCGTTCCGTCGGCATTGTAATAATCGACTTCAAAGTCAAAACCGTGTTTTAAATTGATTTTTATCAAGCCGTCTGCGCCAATTCCGAATTTGCGATTGGTCAATTTTTGGATTTGCGAAATCGTTAAATCATTCCATTTACCCGAAGTGTTATCGAGCATGATAAAATCGTTTCCTGTTCCTTGGTATTTGTAAAATTCTATTTGTTTTGACATTATGATATTATGATTTTTAGACGATGGGATGTTCAGGTTTCAATTCTACACTCTTAATTCTTAACTTATTTGCTGGTCAAAAATAAGAAAATTTGTTTTTTTGTTGATGTAATTAATTTTTACTCACACTTACACGCCTCGCACTCTTCTTTGGTCGCAAACCCTTTGAAAGAACAACCGCTATAACCAATTTGCTCACATTGCTTTGTATCTTTGTTATAAAACCACCTTTCAAAATAGGCTAAACAGTCTTCATCTGTTGGAGGTGTTTCGCTACACGCTGCAGGTTTCGTATCACAATCTTTTGATTTTGGCACTTTTTCTTTTGAGCAATTTGTTAGCCCTAATGTCAATGCAAATAAGGCAAACGGAATTAAAAATTTTGCGGTCATAATTTTAACTTTATTGAGTTAATAATATATCGTTGTCAAAGATACGCTTTTTTCTTTCCTCCGCCTAAAAGTAAAATCAAAAAACCACTCATTTTTCACGCAGAATTGATTACATTTGTGCAAAATTTTAAGAAATGGCTCTAAAATGTGGTATTGTAGGATTGCCGAATGTCGGAAAATCAACGTTGTTTAACTGTCTTTCGAATGCTAAAGCGCAATCGGCAAACTTTCCGTTTTGTACGATTGAACCGAATTTAGGAACGATTACCGTTCCTGATCCACGCTTGGAAGTGTTAGAAAAAATCGTTAATCCTGAGCGTGTTGTGCCTACAACCATGGAGATTGTTGACATCGCAGGATTGGTAAAAGGTGCGTCAAAAGGAGAGGGCTTAGGCAATCAATTTTTGGCAAATATCCGTGAAACAGATGCGATTATCCACGTTTTGCGTTGCTTTGATGATGGTAATATTATCCACGTTGACGGTAGTGTAAACCCGATTAGAGATAAAGAAATTATCGACATCGAATTGCAGTTAAAAGACTTAGAAACAGTTGAAAAACGCATTCAAACCGTTGCTAAAAACTTAAAATCAGGCGACAAAGAGGTGTTGAAAGAAAATGCTCTTTTGGCAACGCTTAAAACCGAATTGGAAAAAGGTGTTTCCGTTCGTGCCATTGAATTTGAGGCAGACGAACAAGAAATCGTAGATAGATTGATGTTGATTACCTCAAAACCTGTACTTTATTTGTGTAACGTTGACGAAGCTTCTGTAAAGTCTGGAAATCAATACGTTGAGCAAGTAAAAGAGAATGTTAAAAACGAAAACGCAGAAGTTTTAGTACTGGGTGCCAAAATTGAATCGGATATTGCTGAATTGGAAACGTATGAAGAACGTCAAATGTTCTTGGATGAATTAGGAATTGACGAACCTGGCGTAAATCGTTTGATTCGTTCGGCTTATTCGTTGTTGAATTTGCAAACGTATTTCACGGCAGGCGTAAAAGAAGTGCGAGCATGGACAATCACAAAAGGAATGACTGCACCACAAGCAGCAAGCGTTATTCACACCGATTTTGAAAAAGGATTTATCCGTGCCGAAGTGATGAAATATAACGATTTTGTGACGTATGGTTCGGAGGCAGGCGTGAAAGAAGCAGGGAAATTCAGAGTAGAAGGAAAAGAATATATTGTAGAAGACGGAGATTTGATGCACTTCCGTTTTAATGTTTAAAATATGACGTTTTGTCAGTTTATTATTTTTGGAATAATATTAGACAAAAAAAGCATCGTTAAAATAAAAGATAAATAACCAAACAGAATTATGATTGGAGGAATTTTTAAAAGGTTACTTGGCGACAAGCAAACACAAGACAGAAAGAAATATCAACCGTACGCAGAAAAGTCAAATATATTTTTTGAGCAATTTCGCTCGTTGACGGACGATGAATTAAGAGGGAAAACAGCAGAGTTTAAGCAAGCTGTAAAAGACAATATCAAACCTTTGGAAGATGAAATTGCATCGTTAAAACTACAAACAAACGACCCAAATATCGACAACATCGACAAGGACGAACTTTTTGAGAAAATCGAAAAAATCGAAAAAGAAGTCGATGAAAAAATCGAAGAAGTTTTAGAAGAAATTTTACCACAAGCTTTTGCTGTCATCAAGGAAACATCTCGCCGTTGGGTTGAAAATGGAAAATTGGAAGTAACAGCAACAGACTTCGACCATCAAATGTTGAAAGTGCGTAAAGACGGAATGGAAATCGTTGGCGACAAGGCAATTTGGCATAACGAATGGTCTGTGACTGACACGAAAATCGTTTGGAACATGGTTCACTACGATGTGCAGTTAGTCGGTGGCGCGGTTCTTCACAAAGGAAATATCGCCGAAATGCAAACAGGGGAAGGAAAAACATTGGTTTCGACCTTGCCTGTTTACCTTAATGCGCTTGCAGGAAAAGGCGTTCACGTGGTTACGGTCAATGATTATTTATCAAAACGTGACTCCGAATGGAATGGGCCTTTGTTCCAATTTCACGGCTTGACTGTTGCGTGTTTGGACAAAACAAGACCATATTCGCACGAACGTAGAGAGGCTTACAAATCAGATATTACGTACGGTACAAACAACGAGTTTGGCTTTGACTACCTACGTGACAACATGACAAGTACAACGGAAGAATTAGTACAGCAAAAACATCATTTTGCAATTATTGATGAGGTTGACTCCGTTTTAATTGACGATGCACGAACACCATTAATTATTTCTGGACCAACACCTCGTGGCGATGAACATGAATTTGATACCTTGAAACCACGTGTGGAACGTGTTGTTGAAGCACAAAAAAAATACGTTCATCAATGTTTGACCGATGCAAAACGTTTACTCGCTGCTATCAATGATGCAAGCGCAAGCAAAGATGCTAAAAAAGACATCGAAGAGGGTAGTATTGCTTTGTTGCGTGCATACCGAGGTTTTCCGAAATCAAAACCGTTGATTAAGTTTTTGAGCGAACCGGGAATGAAAGCGTTGTTGCAAAAAACAGAAAATTTCTATTTGCAGGAGCACGGCAAAAACATGAAAAAAATCGACGTGGAATTGTACTTTGTCATTGATGAAAAACAAAATACAGTCGAAATTACAGAAAGAGGTATTGACTTACTTTCGGGAACAGAAGATAAAAACTATTATCTTTTACCCGATGTTGGTGAAGAATTGACAGCTTTGGCTCGTAATTATACAGATAAAGACGAGTTAAAAGCGCACAAAGAGGCGTTAATGACTGAATATCGTATCAAGTCAGAGCGTATTCACTCGTTAAATCAGTTGTTGAAAGCCTACGCTTTGTTTGAAAAAGAAGTTGATTACGTTGTCATGGACGGAAAAGTGTTAATTGTGGACGAAAAAACAGGTCGTATTTTGGACGGAAGACGTTATTCGGACGGTTTGCACCAAGCAATTGAGTCGAAAGAAAACGTAAACATCGAGGCGGCAACACAGACGTATGCGACTGTAACGTTACAAAATTACTTTAGAATGTACCACAAATTAAGTGGTATGACAGGAACGGCAGAAACCGAGGCAAAAGAACTTTGGGACATCTATAAATTGGACGTGGTTGTTATTCCGACTAACAGACCAATTATCCGAAAAGATTTAGACGATTTAATTTACAGAACGCAACGTGAAAAATTTGCAGCTGTAATTGATGAAACTGTGCGTTTAGTTGAAGCAGGAAGACCTGTTTTGATTGGTACAACAACGGTTGAAATTTCTGAATTTTTAAGCCGTAGCTTGAAAATGCGAGGAATTGCACACAACGTATTGAATGCGAAATATCACCAACGTGAAGCGGAAATCGTTGCCGAGGCAGGAAAAGCAGGAGCAGTAACGATTGCAACCAACATGGCGGGTCGTGGAACGGATATTAAGTTGGGCGATGGTGTGAAAGATGCAGGTGGTTTAGCGATTTTGGGAACAGAACGCCACGATTCAAGACGTGTGGATAGACAGTTACGTGGTCGTGCAGGTCGTCAAGGAGATCCAGGTTCTTCACAATTCTTCGTTTCTTTGGAAGATGATTTGATGCGTAAATTTGGAGCAGACAGAATTGCTCGTGTGATGGATAGATTGGGTTACAAAGAGGGCGAAGTTATTTCGCACAGTAGTGTTTCCAAATCGATTGAAAGAGCGCAGAAAAAAGTAGAAGAAAATAACTTTGGTGTGCGTAAACAGTTGTTGGAATACGATGATGTGATGAATGCACAACGTAAAGCAATCTACAAAAAACGTAAAAATGCGTTATTCGGCGATAAATTAGGTATTGATATTGCCAACACATTCTACGATGTGATTGAAGAGTTTGTGTATAGCTTGCGTGAAAAACCAACGTTGGAAGAGTTTAACATTCAGCTTTATACACAAATTGGTATTGAATTAGAATTACCAAACGAAGAATTTGCAACGATTAGCAACGAAATGTTGTGTTCAGCGATTTACGACCAACTTCAAGAGAAATACAATGCGAAAAACACAGCGATTATCGAACGTGTATTCCCGCAAATTAAAGATATTTTCCAAACACCGAACAACCAATACAGAAATTTTGTTTTCCCATTAACGGACGGCATTAAGACGATGGAATTGGTAATCAACATCGAAGATGCGTATCGCACAGAGGGCAAATCAATGATTAAAGCGTTTGAAAAATCAATCGTTCTTTCGTTAATTGATGACGAATGGAAAGAGCATTTGCGTGAAATGGACGATTTGCGTTCATCGGTTCGTGGAGCGGTTTATGAGCAGAAAGACCCATTGTTGGTGTACAAATTAGAGTCATTTGAATTGTTTAAATCAATGATGAGTCGTTTTAATGGCGATGTGGTTAGCTCGTTGATAAACATGGATTTACCGAAAATGGTAGAGCGTGTTGCGGTGACAAACAAATCGGAGGAATTGCAGAATAATTATCAAAATGCACATGAGGTTTCGCAAATGAATCCCGACCAAGAGGAAGACAAACCGATCGAAAAACCAAAGCAAAAACCGATTGTCGCAGAGCAGAAAATCAATCGAAACGAACCGTGTCCTTGCGGTAGCGGTAAGAAATACAAAAATTGTCACGGAGCGGAGTAATCGCAAACGTGAATAAATACAAAATCCCGAATTGTTCATTCGGGATTTTTTTTGAAGAAAGTTTTAGTTTACACCAACTTTTTATAACGAATACGTTTTGGAGCATTGTCGCCCAAACGTTTTTTCTTGTTTTCTTCGTAATCCGAATAAGAGCCTTCAAACCAATACACTTCCGAATCGCCCTCGAACGCTAAAATGTGCGTACAAATTCTATCCAAAAACCAACGGTCGTGGGAAATAACAACGGCACAACCTGCAAAGTCCAAAATTCCTTCTTCCAACGCACGCAACGTATTTACGTCAATGTCGTTGGTTGGCTCATCTAATAAAAGTACGTTCGCTTCGGTTTTGAGTGTCATTGCCAAATGCAAGCGATTTCGCTCTCCTCCCGAAAGTACACCTACTTTTTTGTTTTGGTCTGAACCTGCAAAGTTGAATTTAGACAAATACGCACGTGCATTTACTTTTTGATTGCCGATTTCGATTAATTCTAAACCATTCGCAACAACTTCAAACACCGTTTTTTCAGGGGAAATATCTTTGTGTGTTTGGTCTACGTAGCCAATTTTTACCGTGTCACCGACTGTAAATTCGCCTGCATCGGGTTGCAATTCGCCCATTATCATTTTGAAAATAGTGGTTTTACCTGCGCCATTTGGTCCGATAACACCTACAATTCCTGCAGGTGGCAATTTGAAATTCAAATCATCGTACAACAATTTGTCGCCAAATGCTTTTTTCACGTGAACGGCATCAATGACATTATTTCCTAAACGAGGGCCGTTCGGAATTGGAATTTCCAACGTTGCCTCTCTTTCTTTCATGTCTTCTGACAATAATTTATCGTAATTCGCTAAACGAGCTTTCGATTTTGCTTGACGAGCTTTAGGGTTCAAACGCACCCATTCCAACTCTCGTTCCAACATTTTTTGACGTTTCGATGCTTGTTTTTCTTCTTCTTTCAGACGTTTACCTTTTTGTTCCAACCACGAAGAATAATTTCCTTTCCACGGAATACCCTCGCCACGGTCTAATTCTAAAATCCAACCAGCAACGTTATCCAAGAAATAACGGTCGTGGGTAACAGCGATAACCGTTCCTTTATATTGTTGTAAATGTTGTTCCAACCAGTCGATAGATTCAGCATCTAAGTGGTTGGTAGGCTCATCTAACAACAAGACATCGGGTGTTTGCAACAACAAGCGACACAACGCCACACGTCTTTTTTCCCCACCCGAAAGCGTTTCGATTAATTGGTCGTCTGGAGGACAACGTAATGCATCCATTGCACGTTCGAGTTTGTTGTCTAACTCCCAAGCATCTAATGCATCAATTTTATCTTGTACAACCCCTTGACGAGCAATAAGTTTATCCATTTTGTCGGGGTCGTTCAGAATTTCTTCGTCCATGAATGAATTGTTGATTTCTTCGTATTCTTTCAATACATCAACCGTTTCTTGAACACCCTCCATCACAATTTCTTTTACGGTTTTCTTCAAGTCCAATTCAGGTTCTTGCGGTAAATATCCAACGGAATAACCGTCTGCAAAAACGACATCGCCTTGATACGCTTGGTCAAGTCCTGCAATGATTTTCATCACCGTTGATTTTCCCGAACCGTTCAAACCGATAATACCGATTTTCGCTCCGTAGAAGAAACTCAAATAAATATTTTTAATAACAGGTTTTCCTTGTGGTGTCGTCTTGGAAACGTTGACCATGGAAAATATAATCTTTTTATCGTCTGACATAAATGTTTGATTTTTATGAGGAGCAAAGATAGATTTTTTTTAGACTTTAAGACAACGACTATCGTAAATCGTCTTAACATCTTACAGTCATAGTGTCATAATGTCAAAAAAAATGTAACCATTGTTAATAACTTCCGTATATCTGTTGAGAACTTTGTAAATGTATATAATATGAAACTTTCAGCAACAGTAATTTTCGCACTGATTTCGTCCTTTGTTTGGGGCGGACAGGCTTATTCCTCAAAACAAGATTATGTATCTGATTGGCAGGCAACAGCGGTTAATCAAATGATAACACACAAAATTCCTGCATCTATCACGTTGGCACAAGGAATTATCGAAAGCTCTTTTGGAAATTCCAATTTGGCGCAAAAAGCAAACAATCATTTCGGAATTAAATGCCACGATTGGAAAGGTGAACGCATTTATCAAGATGATGATGCAAAAAATGAGTGTTTTAGGAAATATACAACAGCGGCACAATCATATGAAGACCACAGCACATTTTTGACAAGTCGTTCACGTTATGCAAAACTTTTTGATTTAGAAATCACGGATTACAAGGCTTGGGCGCATGGTTTGAAAGCGGCTGGTTATGCTACAAATCCGAAATATCCCGAATTACTTATCGGTGTGATTGAAGATTTGAAATTGTACGAATACGACCTTATGGGTGAAATCAACCCGACAAAGGTTGATGTCTCCGCTGTGACAAACACCTCTCCGAAAAACGATAAAACTGCTCCAGCGACTACACCAAGTCATTCAACGCAAAAAGATAATACAGCAACGCACGCTCCTAAAAACGAGAAAGGAAAAACGACTGTTAAAACGAACGAAATTATCATTGAAATTGAGGAAAAAGTTAATTTTAAAGGTGTGATGTCACCGTTTAAACGGTCAAGTCGGCTGATACTTTCACAGCCAAACAAAGTAAAATACATTGTTGCCAAAAAAGGAGATACGTTTTATAAAATCGCAGAAGAATTTGAATTAACACTTTCGCAACTGCACCGTTATAACGATTTCCCGAAAGGAAAAGATTTTCTACAAGTTGGTGACATCGTGTATTTGCAACCAAAACGCAGTGCTGCCAAAGAACAAAAAGAAATAACGCTTGCCAAAAATATGAATGCTAAAGAAATTTCTCAAACGTATGGCGTAAAAGCAAAGGATATTGTTAAAAAGAATAACCTTAACCCGTAGTGCATTATCCACACAAATTAATTTTGAGTTGATTAATTTTTCTGT
>DAOMPZ010000040.1:0-18379 GCA_035445045.1 Crocinitomicaceae bacterium
TAACCAGCGATTCAAGGTTTACTTCACGGTTGAAATTATACGATGCGCCCACACGAATATGTTCATTGTTAAATGGATTTGACCCGATTTTCATTTTGGCATCACGGAGCGGAAAATACACTTCCAAATACTCGTAATCGTCACGTTCATCGTGGATATAGGCTTGTAATTTCTCCATTAATCCTGCGCCAACGAGTGCAATCGGAAGAGCGTTGTCATTTAATTTAGCTTTGCCTTCAACTAAATGATTTTCCATGTCGGACATTTTCAAAAACGCAGGTTCGACACCGTACAAAGTGGCATTGCTCCATTTTTGCTCGTGTTTGAGAATAACAATTTCTTCTACCGCTTTAGAAACTCCTGTAATTTCGAACAAATTCAATTTTTGATATGGAAAATCCGTTTGTGTAAACGTTTTACCTTTGCTTGCCCGAATGGTAATTGACGCATCAAAATCAGAGTATAACTGCTTGACCATAAACTCAATACCATTGAACGCACTCAATAAAATAACAAGTGCTGCGGTTGTAATTAAAATGCCAATTACCGAAATCCGAGTGATGATTTGGATAACATTTTTGCGCTTTTTCTGCTTAAAATAACGCTTGGCTATGTAATACGAAAGGTTGATGTTTATTTGTCTTTAAGTAAACGGTCAATTTCCATGGCGTAATCAAGTGAGTCGTCAATGCGGAATTGCAATTCGGGAATTTTATGTAAATTTTTCAAATCCTTACCAACTTCATAACGTACTTTTCCAACTTCCGAATTAATGTGTTCCAACACTTTTTGTTGGTCATCTTTGGTCGAAAAAATACTGATGTAAATACGAGCAATGGACAAATCCGCCGTGACACGAACAGCGGTCACCGTCACCAATGCGCCCAAGCAAATTTCTTTTGAATTACGTTGCAAACACGTTCCAACAGCTTTTTGGATAACGCTTTCTATTCTACTTTGTCTGATACTTCCCATGATGCAAAATTAAGAAAAAATTGCTACTTTCGCACCAATAAAATAATGATGACCCATTTTGCAAACCAACTTTTGAAAATTGATGTTAATTCACGAAAAATGAATTGGTTGCTTTTACCACCATTATACGGATTGTGGCTAACGGCTTTCGGGAAAACAATTGCACGTAATCAAACGCAACAACAACTTTTTTTCGGGTTAGCTGTTTTATTCACTCTTTTTTCGGGTACTTGGCTGTTGTCATTTCCTTATTTAATTTTAAACAAAATGTTCGATGAGGCAACACTGTTTCTCTTGGTTTTTCTATGTATTATAGGTGTGATTTTTTCGTATTATTCCATACAATTTGAACGAAAAATCCTTGCTCCAAATACCCAAAAAGCAACGTCTTATTTTGACTATTATCTGCGCTTTTTCCTACTTGTAAATTGGGTTATCGGTATTTGGAATTTGCAAAAAATTGTTCGGGAATATCAAGAACTGAAAAAGTGAATCGCCTTGTTATTTATCACCTCCAATCATTTTGGAAGTAATCCCTTTTTGCGTTGAATTTTCGGCTAATGCAATTCCAACGAAATGGAGAACAACAAAAATCGGGAAAAGATAAACGCCTAATTTATGCGCACTTTCAAACACGTCTTCATACGCAGAAAAGATTTTATATTTCATGCAAACACCTGTAAATGAAGCCATAAAAACGTACAGATAAAAGTAAACATAAACCAATCCTTGAAGACGTTGTTTGATGGTTAACTTTGCTTGGAAAGGATTTGGAAAGCGGATACCTTTGACAAACATATAAATGATACGAATGATAAATGCTAAAATCATAATGTTGGCAAAAAGTTCGTGCCATTGCCACATTGGGTTGCGTATCGACTTGTAAATTACCATGGCTTGGTCTTTTGTCATTTCAATTTCTTGCTGACTATTTACCGCACTAAAAAATGCCTTCTTTCCCATCCAGTACATACGGAGAAATCCCGTAATAAGTAAAACAAGCATGGAAAAAGCCATTGTCCAATGGAGAATTCTGTGTAAACCTGTGAATTTGATTGTGTTTTTATCATTCATATTAAAATCATTTTGAGCAAAAGCCTAATACATCTTTTTTATTACAAAAATAATGTCTTTGTGTGAAGAAATACATAATGCGTGAATTTTAAATAGAAAAATCACCAAGGTATAAATTTTCGTACTTTCGCTTGCTTAAATTCAAAACACAATGGCATTAGTATTAAATTGCAGAGGCTTTCAGCCTAAATTTGGCGAAGATTGTTGGTTTGCACCCAACGCAACAATTGTTGGCGATGTGGAAATAGGAAATCAATGTTCGGTGTGGTTCAACGCCGTTATTCGAGGCGATGTAAATTCGATTAAAATCGGAAATATGGCCAACATTCAAGACGGAGCGGTCATTCATTGTACGTACGAAAAAACAAAAACCCTCATTCACGACAATGTTTCGATTGGACACAATGCGTTGGTGCATGGATGCACAATTGAAGAAAACGTGCTAATCGGCATGGGAGCGATTGTCATGGATAATTGTCATGTCGGGTCAAATTGTATCATTGCCGCAGGTGCTGTTTTGTTAGAGGGAACAGTTGTTGAGCCGTGGAGCGTTTATGCGGGAGTTCCAGCCAAAAAAGTTAAAACGCTTTCGCCCGAACTCTTTGAAGGCGAAGTCAAACGCATTTCACAGAATTATTTGATGTATTCTTCGTGGTTTAAGTAATTCCCACACACGCTTATATTATGTTGCCGTAACCTCGCACGCAAGCGAACGAGGTTACGGCAAGTTCAGCCCTTTCGGGCTGGAAAAATTAACAGATTTTGTGAAAGTGCGAAGCACTTAACTATGCTTAGCCGAGTGCATATGCACTCGGCTAAGCAAGACGTCGTATAATTCCGCACGGAGTGCGGTACAAAAAAACCACACACCAATATTTTTTTCAAAACAAAAACCACAACATATCTAAATAAATCCTATTTTTACACCCAAACAATTTGTTAATGAATTAATAAGAAACTAAAAATAGTTAAAATATAGCGTTTCGCTTAAAATTTCCTGTTATAGAAACCTTCCAATTTTTCTAACAGTACAGGGGGTAAGAGTGGAAACGCCTACGATATGCGTGGGCGTTCCTTTTTGCTTTGTACTGTGGGTTTTTGGAAGGACCTCTATAACGAGTAAAAAGGAATTACCCACGTTCTTTTTTTGTGGGATTTTGAGCGGAGTAAAACTTAAAATTGCATGAATAGAAAAAGAACATATAACAAACATTTTCCCAAAATCCCTCCCTAATTAGTGGTTCATGAGTGTTTTTACGCTTGTGAAATTTGCTATGGAATAACAAATAATGGAGTTCAGTAACCATTTTAAAAACGGGGCGGAACTGAAAAGCCTGATGAGTAGGGAAAATAATATATTATATTAATATGAAAAGAAAAGTTTTATCAATATTTGCACTGACATTTACCTGTGCATCAATGAGTTTATACGGACAAGAAGAAACTCAAACAAAATACATGAGAAGTTCATTATCAATGGTGTTATTAGAAAATGATGGTTCAAATGTTAAAATAAGCGATGTTGTTTCTAATCCAGTTTTAGAAAAAATAGAAGCTTTTAAAAGTGGGGCATTAGTGAAAAAAGACACTGTTCTCAACTCATGGAAAAACTATCCATTCCCTGATAAGTACAACAATCATGAAATTAAAACAACAAATGTTATGATTGACAAGATTACTTTATCAGATGAAGAACTAAAACAACACGGGTTTCTTAAAGATACGTTAGAAGGAAAAGTAAATCTTTTAAAAGCAGAGGCTTCTTATAAAAGATTGAAATATTTAAACAAGGAGCGTACTAAAGCAGTTGTTTTACCTTCAGAAAAAGAAGAGTATAAATTAAAATTAGATAAATTTATTATTAGTAACAAAGTAGCAAATCAAGTGGTAAAAAGCTGGTTTTATAACTCAGAATTAGATACCTTGGATATGAATTTGATTAAACAAAGGGGTTCATATAATGCTACAGAAATGGATGCTCAAATTGCTAAAGGACAAACTAGAGGATTAGCTGCTTTACAGGATGCAGGAGAGCATTTAATTAGTAACTCCTTTATTTCATTTACAAAGTTCAGTTTTTACGAGAATGAACCTATGGCAAGAGTTGTAAGAGATGCAGCAAAAAAAGCTACTCAAGAACAATTAGCTGGAAAACCTCAAATATTAATTGATAAAGCATTACAAGCCTTAGATGCTGTATATGATAAAACAAAAGAAGGATATACGTTAGTTTCAACAACTTGGCTATATCAGTTGGATTGGAATGATTCTATTAACACGGCTTATTTTCAGAAAGGTTGTTGGAATAATGCCGATAATCAACCTGATTCGTATTATGATTATGGGAGTCCTAAGAAACTTGAAAATTTAACATTCAATCTAAATTTTGTTGGGGTACAAAGTAATTCAAGTATTGTTTTACCAGACCTTTCTGGAAAAAGATCCGAAGCTCAAACAATTGATATTGCTGTCGTTAGAAATGTTGACAATGTTTTTTCAAAACTACAACAAGAATACGAAGTATTTAGACCGATGACCCCTGTATATTCAACTAATCCAATTACTGCGCAAGTAGGAATGAAAGAAAGTTTAAAGGGTGGCGAAAGTTTTGATGTTTTTGAATTAACTATGAACTCAAAAACGAACAAAACTGAATACAAAAAAGTAGGTTCTATCACATTGGACAAAAATGGCATTTGGGATAATCGATACAATGCTGGAGAAGCTCCTGAAAAAGTTACAACCGACAAAAATGGTAATCCTCTACAAGGTTCTATCTTTAAAGGTAGTGGGAAAATTCAAAAAGGAATGTTATTAAAACAAGCTAAATAAAACTAAATAGTATGAAGACATTAAAATTAATTTTAATTCTTTCTTTTTTTGTGCCAACGTTATGTTTGGCACAAAAAAAGAAAGCTGATAAAGACACGCAACAGTGGAGATATGAAATTCAAGCAACGGATCAGCAGTCCTCACAAGGCACTTATCAGATAAAAGTTTGGTCTTACTCGAAGAATGCAGATGTTGCAACCGAACAAGCTAAGAAAAATGCAGTTCATGGTATTATTTTTAGAGGATTTCCTGCAAATGGTCGAGTTCAAGGACAAAAAGCACTTACGAATAATCCAAACTTAGAACAAGAACAGGAAAGCTTCTTTAAAGACTTTTTTAATACTGGAGGTAAATACCTAAAATATGTATCATTAGTAAATAATGGTGCTATTGCGGCAGGAGACAGAATTAAAATAAGTAAAAAAGAATATAAGGTAGGAGTAGTTATAACTGTTAATGTTTCCGAGCTTAGAAAAGACTTGGAAAATGCAGGTATTATTAAAAAGTTAGATGCAGGATTTTAAAAATAACGCTATGAAACAGTCAATCTTATTTTTATTTTGTGCTTTTCTTTTTATTTCATGCAACTCACAGAAAAAAATAGCGGGTAATTATAAATTCAAAACACAATGTTTAGGAATTGAAATGGACGGCTCACAAACTGTGAAAGCATGGGGAAATGGACGAAATCGATGGGACGCAATTGAGCAAGCTAAAAAAAATGCTGTTGCCGATGTATTATTTGTCGGTATCCGAGAAGGAAAGCAAGATTGCAATCAAAAACCAATAATTTTCGAAGTCAATGCTAGAGAAAAATATCAAGATTATTTTGATAAATTCTTTGCTGACAAAGGAGAGTACAAGGAGTTTATTTCTCTCAAAGATGAAAGAATCATGCAGAAAATATCACGCAATAGGAAAGGAGCAACTCAAAGTGTAACACACGGAGTCGTTCTGCGAGTTTTTCGCAATGAATTGAAAAACAAAATGTTAAATGACGGTATGTTAAAAAATTAGAAAAATGAAGAATATAAAATACATCTTGGTAGTTATAGTAACAATGTTATTTATAACTGAATTAAATGCTCAGGCAAAAAAACCAACAATTATGGTCGTACCAAGTGATGTTTGGTGTAACCAAAATGGGTACATGACTGCTTTTGACAATCAAGGTACTACTGTTAAAGTACCAAATTATAAAAAAGCACTTCAAGAGAACTCAGATTTACTTTTAGTTATCAGTAAAATCAATGAATTAATGGCAGAGAGAGGTTTCCCTTTAAAAAATCTTGAGTCAGCATTGAAAACTATTGAAAGTCAATCTGCTGAAGATGCGATGCTTACAAGCAAAGGAGGTGCTGACATCAATGAATCTCCAATTGATAAATTAAAGAAAGTAGCTAAGGCAGATATTGTGATGCAAATAACGTGGACAATAAATCGCCAAGGACCTAAAAAATCCATTACTTTTAATTTACAAGGATTAGATGCCTATACGGACAAACAAATAGCAGGCGCTTCGGGAACAGGCAATCCTTCTTTTTCAGCAGAATTACCTGTTTTGTTGGAAGAAGCTGTATTAGCGCACTTGGATAATTTTAATGCTCAATTACAAAAGCACTTTGATGATTTGTTTGAGAATGGACGAGAAATCGTTCTGCGCATTAAAACATGGAGTTCTTGGGACGAGGACTTAGAAAGTGAAAGTTTTGGCGATGATGAATTGGGTCGCTTAATCGAAGGTTGGGTGTCTGACAACTCTGTAAAAGGTAGATTTAACACAACCGATGCAACTGAAAACATGATGTTGTTTGAGCAAGTTAGAATTCCTTTGTATGATGCTAAAGGTAAAGCAGTTGATGCAAGAGGTTGGGCTAATGACCTTAGAAAATGGTTGAAAGAAAAAGGAATCGAATCCAAATTAATGACACAAGGTTTAGGACAAGCTCAACTTATTTTGGGAGAAAAGTAAATTAGAAAATTATGAAAAAAATATTCGTAATAGGTTTGTCTCTAATTGCTGGTTTAGCGTTAGGACAAAATAACACACAAAAGAGTGATGATGCTGGAAGAATTGCATTAGCAACAGTCGTTCCAAGCCAAATTGAAGAAATGCCTCCTTCTGCAAGAGATGTTTTGGAAAATAAATTAAACCAAATAACTGCAAAAAATGGCCTTGGAGCTAGTTCTTTAAATAATCGTTTCATTATAACAGCTAATGTAAATGTTTTAACAAAAGATATAACTGCAACAGCACCTCCAATGCACGCATTGACCTTGGAAATTACATTATTTATAGGAGATGGAATAGATGGCACTTTATTTTCAAGTACCTCTCTATCATATAAAGGCGTTGGAGCAAATGAAACCAAAGCTTATTTGGCCGCTTTAAAAAATCTCAAACCTGATGATGTGAGATTTCAAAATTTTATAAATACAGGTAAAGATAAAATTATAGCATTTTATAATTCAAAATGTGATTTTATCTTAAAAGAAGCTGAGATGTTAGTTAGTCAAAATGAATTTGATGCAGCTATTTCCAAATTAGTAGGTATTCCAGAAGTTTGTAAAGAGTGTTATGATAAGGCAATGGATGCTGTTGCTCCAATTTATCAAAAACAAATAGACAGAGAATGTAAAATTCTTTTAGCGGATGCACAAGGTACATGGAATTCTTCACAAAATTTAGACGGAGCATCATCTGCATCAATGTATTTAGGACAGATAGACCCAAATGCATCATGTTATGAAGATGCAAAAAAACTATCGGCTTCGATTGCTAAAAGAGTGAAAGAGTTAGATCAGCGAGAATGGGATTTCAAGATGAAACAGCAACAAGATAATGTTGAAATTCGTAAAGCAACAATTAAAGCAGCTAGAGATATCGGTGTAGCTTATGGTAATAATCAGCCTAAAAGCGTAACTTATAATTATCGTGGTTGGTGGTAATTAACTATAAAGGTGTCAAACACAAGTCTGACATTTTTTTTCGGCTAAAGCCAATAGAGAAACATTAATTGCCACAGACTTAAGTCTGTGGCAATTGATTTTATAACACCTATTTATAGCTTTATCATCAATAGGAATGCGGTTTTAACCCATTCTATTGATGAATAAAAAAATCTCAATTTTCCCTTGTATTAGTCAATTTATTTTGTAAATTTAGGTTGCAAAACAACTAAATTATGGCAAAGAATAAGATGATTACGGTTCAGGATATAGATGTAGTCTTGTATGAGGACAATAAGCAAGATTATATTTCATTGACGGATATTGCGAGATACAAAAATCAAAAAGAACCCAAAGACGTAGTGAAAAATTGGATGCGTTCTCGTTCTACTATTGAATTTTTAGGACTTTGGGAGCAACTGAATAACCCTAATTTTAAAGGGGTCGAATTCGACCCCTTATTATATGAGGCAGGAAGTAATTCGTTTACATTATCACCGTCAAAATGGATTGAAACAACAAATGCAAAAGGAATTGTCTCAAAACAAGGTAAAAATGGAGGGACTTACGCACACAAAGACATCGCATTTGAGTTTGCATCTTGGGTTTCGGCAAGTTTCAAACTCTATCTAATAAAAGAGTTTCAACGTCTCAAAGAAGAAGAAAGCAATCGCTCCGCTTTAGCATGGGATTTACACCGCACCTTAGCTAAAGTAAATTACCGCATTCATACCGATGCTATCAAAGAAAATCTGATACCGCAAGAAATTACCAAACACCAAGCAAGTTTTGTTTATGCCAATGAAGCCGATTTGTTGAATGTGGCACTTTTTGGAATGACAGCCAAAGAATGGCGAGAACAAAATCCCGATAAGTCAACCAATATCAGAGATTATGCAAATTTGGAACAGTTGGTTGTGTTAAGTAATATGGAGAGTATAAACGCATTACTTATTCGGCAAGGTTTGACACAAAGCGAAAGACTTGTTCAACTCAACAAAGTAGCTATTACACAAATGAAATCATTATTAGATAGTAATGCTGTAAAAAAACTGAAATAATTGGCTTATTACTCCAAAGCAAATTAGCTTCCGTTTCCAACTTTCCGCTCCATAGCAATAAACATCGCACAAATTCCAAAAATTGGAACGGCAGCTTTGTCCGTGTCTAAATAATTGTTGAGAAAAGCGTGTATGAAATACGAGGAAAGTGCTAAAATTAATGAAAGTACAATGATTTTTTCTTCTCGGTTGTCGAGTTTGTAATACAGTGTAATTCCTTTATAAAATAACATCGACACAAAGAAAACGAACGTTAAAAGCCCGAAAATTCCTGTTTCTGCCATTGCGCCTAAATATTCGCTGTGCGCATTTCCTCCGTCGCCGAAATCTGTCGAGATAATGGTTTTGTTTTTGGCTTTTTGGAATGGCGCATATTCAAAAGCATACGTGCCAGGGCCGTAACCCGTCCATGGTTTGGTTTGAAACATCTCAATGGCACAACTCCAACGATTAATACGCTCCAAATTAGACGCATCGGACGAAACATTGGTGGAACTTTGCAAACGGTCGCCAAAATTTTCGGTTGTATGCTCTTTTTTGTTTTTCGACATGGTGTACGAAATGCTGTCCCAATTCAGTAAAACAACCGTCAAAACAAGGACAAAAAGGGTTAATAAATAAGAAAATTTTACACGATAATGAATTAATCCCCAAATACCGAGCGATGCTACAACGCTTAACCATGCTGCTCGTGTATATGAAAAATACAAGCCGATTAAATTGATTAAAATCAAACCACCAATAATGAGCGTTGTTAGCAGATTGTATTTTTTGCTAAGAAAAAGTCCCATAAGCACAAAAAAGGCAAAGGCAACCATCGCACCGTAAATCGTGTGGTCTTTGAAAAGTGGCGACATAACCCAATGCCCTTCTTTTTCGCCAAAACTGTACATCGCATGGCGAATAAGCGTATAAACAACAGCAATTGTCATTCCGATGACAAAAAACCACAATGCCAATTTGATGTTTTTCTTTGTTTCAAAAACTTTTGTTCCAAACCCAATGAGCGGAATGATAAACCACAATTTGACCAACAAAAATTTAAAACTTACTAATGGGTGCGTGCTAAAAATCGCTGTAAAAAGCAACACCAAAAGATACGACGAAAGTGAAATAATGATGAGGTTTCGGCGCAAATAAGCAGGAAAAATCGGATTGATGATACTTTTCCAAATTGTCAATAACAGTAAGCCAAACAAGAGCGGTTCGGTTGGAATGAACAAGCCAAAACGTCCGTCTGTAAATTCCTCGATGTTAAAGGATACAGGCGCAAAAAAGAACAGCGAAATCAGTAAATAATCCGTGTGAAATAACGCTGCATAAATAGCAACCAAGCCCAACGGAAATGCTAAAAGCGGCAATAAATCCAAATAAACGAGATAACTCAATACAGCAAAAAACAAAGTAAACGCTGTAAATTGTCCTATTTTAGCGGAGGTAAACAAACTTATTCGGCTTTACGAAGTTCTTTTAAACGCTCTACAATTAAGAAGTAGAAAACCGCAAAAACAAAAGTCGCCAAGGTTGCAACAATGGCAATAATCAATTTTTTTGGCTTTTCTTTTCGGTCTGCTTTGTCCGCTGTTTCAACTACAAATTTATGGTTGAAATCGGCATAGGCATCAGATTCTGCTTGTTCGTAAACAGCCTCAAAATCAGACAGTTTAGACATTTTTTCTTCGAGTAAAACGGCTTTACCGTCATATTCAGCACCGAATTTTAAGTTGACATCAATTTTATCTTTGAAAAAACGTTTGTCTTCAGGTGTTTTCGCATTGTTGTATGCCTCAAATAAGTTTGCACGTGACTCTGACGGAACAACGCCCATTTCAGATAATGTGTCCAACAAAATTGATAATTCTTTGATAGATTCTTCAATCATTTTGCGCTTACGAATGTTGATTTCAAACGCAGGAATGGTACGTTCTTTAATCATTTCGTTTTTTACGGAGTCATACAAATCCACGATTTTATTGGCAATATCGGCCGCTAATTGCGCATCTTCGTCTAAAACGTCAATTTTAATCGAGTTGTACTTGGTGCGTTCAAACTTGATATGCTCGTTGTAAGCATTGCCTAATTTGTGTTTTTTGTATGGGTCATTTTCCTTGATTTTATAATGTTTCATCAAGTCAAAACGGGTTACAACCAAATCTCTAATTTTAGAAGATTTCAAAATTTGCAACATCTGCTCGGATTGTTCGTCCTCCCCAAAGTCCATGGCTGATGCTTTGGCATTTCGTTGTACGTCAAACGATACGGTACTTGTCGCTGTCGGATAAATAATCGCCGTTGATAAAAACTGCGGTGTGATAAAAAAAGAAATCGTCAATGCGACAATTCCGCCAATCGCTGATAATAAAATGATTGGCTTTCTTTTCTTCCATAAAAAAACGACTAAATTGTTTCTTTGTTCTTCCATTTTTTTTAGATATTATGACTTTATGATGTTATGACTTTAGGACTGTCGTAATGTCTTAAAATCGTAACGTCCTAATGTCCCTTTTTATAAAAATTCATTTCTTCAATATACTTTAACACTTCATTTGTCAACACATATTTAACGCTTTTATTTGATTTTATTGCGTTGCGAATATATGTCGATGAAATGTTCATGAGTGGCACGTCTTGCAAGAACGTAACCGTTGGATAGTTGGTTGTGGTGGTTGATTTTTCGTTTCTTGGATAAACGATAATCGGATAATTGTCAAGTATTTGCTCGTAATTATACCATTTGTCAATCGCTTGAAAATTATCTTCGCCCATGATTAACGCAAACGAATGTTGTGGATATTTTTCTTTCAACTTCGCCAACGTCACAACGGTATAATTCGGTTGTGGCAGACCAAATTCAATGTTTGATGCACGTAATTTGTCGTTACCCTCCAATGCAATTTCAACCATGGCGTAACGATGATTATCCGCCAAAAGTGTTTTCTTTTCTTTCAATGGATTGTGTGGCGAAACGACAAACCAAACTTGATTTAAGTCCGTGTTTTCAACAATGTGATTTGCCAAGATCAAATGCCCAACATGAATGGGATTAAACGAACCAAAAAACAACCCGACTTTCATTCCTTGACAAATGTTTCGATTAAATGTTTGGCTTCGCTAACCGAATTTTCCAAAATTTCGTTGACCAAAATCGTGTCAAATTGTTCGGCGAAAGACATTTCGTATTTCGCTTTTCCCAAGCGTGTTTGAATTTTCTCTTCGGTTTCTGTTGAACGGTAACGCAAACGTTTTTCTAAGGTGTCAAAGGTTGGTGGCGCAACGAAAATAGCAAGTGCTTGCTGGCCTAATTTCTTTTTTAAGTTCAAACCACCGATAACGTCCACATCAAAAATCACGACTTTATCTTCGTTCCAAATACGTTGTACTTCGCTTTTGAGTGTTCCGTAAAAATTGTTCGCATAAACTTCTTCCCACTCCAAAAAAGCATCATTTTCGATGTTGTTTTTAAATTCTTCGGTCGAAAGAAAATAATAATCTATGCCATTTTTTTCGTTTGTTCGTGGCTCACGGCTACACGCCGAAACAGAAAATTTTAGAAAATCCAGCTGTTTTAATAACGCATGAACAATCGTTGTTTTACCTGCTCCAGACGGTGCAGAAAAAATCACACATTTGCCCTGTTTATCGTTATTCATTACAATGTATTTAAAACTTGTTCTTTAATTTTTTCAAGCGCATCTTTCATTCCGACAACTAATTTTTGAATTTCGGTATGCGTGCATTTACTTCCTAAGGTGTTGATTTCCCGACCGATTTCCTGCGTGATAAAACCTAATTTTTTCCCAGACTCGGTTTCTTCGTTCATCGTTTTTAAGAAATAATCCAAATGATTTGTCAAACGCATTTTTTCTTCGGAAATGTCTAATTTTTCAACATAATAAATCAACTCTTGATGATAACGACTTTCGTCATACGTGCCGATTTCCTCCAAGGCTTTTAACAAGCGTTGACGAACAAATTGTATGCGTTCTTCTTCGTATTGGTCAACGTTTGCGAGCAATTTTTTAATTTCGTTAATCTGTGTTGTAAATTCATTTTCCAACGCCAAACCTTCTTGTCTTCGGAACGTGTTGACCAAATCACAGGCTTGTTTGGTAATGGCTAAAATTTCGGCTTTATTTTCGTCCGAAAGCTCTTCGCTTGACAAGGTGTAAATTTCGGGCATTCGTGTGATTAGTGACAAATAATCAACGTTTGTTTGTCCGATTAAATCGGCTGTTGCCTTTAAATCTTCGTAATATGCTTTTGCTAACGTTTGATTGATTTTTGCTGATGCACCGTTTGAGCTTGTGTCAATGGCAACAACCAAATCCATTTTTCCACGTGTCAATTCGTCTGTAACAACTTGACGAATAGCGACTTCCATTTCTTTGTATTGATTGGGAATTTTCGCATACAAGTCGTTTGTTTTACTGTTTAACGTTTTGATTTCAACGCTTACCGACTTATTCGCAACAAGTCCAACAGCTTTACCGTAACCAGTCATCGAATGGAGCATACTACCAGTTTTTTTTGATTAATTTAGTCATTTTTTTTCGCAATTTCTTCTTCAAACCCTCTTTCGATGGTGTAGAAACTTTCAACAGGTTGTAGCCAATCATCTCACTTCCACGGTAAATTTTAAATTCAAATGTTACATTAGAAGTTTCATCACGATAGATTGGAAAAAGATGCCCTAACTTCAATTCTTCCACCAATGAATATTTGAATGTTGCAGGCTTGAATGTTGTTTCATATCCTCTAACGCATACCAAAACGTAAGTGTCAAATCCGTTGTTGCGCATTACATTTTGAACCGAATCACTTGCAAAAGTAACGATGTCTGCGCCTTCTTTCAAGTAATTTAATGATGCTTTGGTTTTGATTTTATTTTCAGCCAACAATTCTGACATGAAAATTTCCATTTCAAAACGCTCTTCCTTTCGGTCAAACAAACCAACCACAACTGCATTGGTCAAATTCAATTTTTGTTGTGCTACAAGAACCGTTTGAAAGGACAGAAAAAAAGCAAACAAGACAATTATTTTTCGCATATATTTTTATTCTTTGTGAGAAAAGGTGCAAAGATAAAAATTTTTAGACGGAAAGCCAGAATCTTTTGTTTCTTGTTTAAATGCGGTTGGGGTGCTGTGGTAGAAAAGTTAAATGTCGATAGCTGTTTGTGCTAATTTTTCCCACGAATAATTTTGCTTTTCGCTGTGTAGGAATGCTATAAAGTCGTGTTTCCCTCGTTGGACAAAGGCGTGCATGGCGTTGGCGATTTCGTCAGCGTTTGGTGCAACGACAAAACCTGCTTTTCCGTCGGGAACTTGTTGTTCCAATCCACCAACTTTCGTGACAATCATCGGGATTTCAAAATGATATGCCAACGGCGTAACACCGCTTTGTGTCGCATTGCGATAAGGCTGTATCAACAAATCACAAGCAGACAAATGATGTTTCACTTCGGAGTCGGGAATAAATTGATTATAAAGAATGATATCTTGCTCTAAATCAAGGCGTTTTATCTGTTCCAAATACTTTTTTTCGTCTTCGTAAAATTCGCCCGAAACAACTAATTTGAATGGTCGAGTTGCCGTTTTTTTATACTGCGCTAAGGCATCAATTAAAATGTCTAAACCTTTGTATTTTCGGATAAATCCAAAGAATAAAAACAAGTCTTCGTCAGGCGGAAGATTAAGTTTTTTTCGTGCAGATAATGAGTCAACCGCAGCTCCGAAATTGTCATAAATAGGGTGATAAACTAAGGATTTTGGTTTGTTGGGTGCAAATAAGTTTAAATCGTCCAATACTTTTTCGCTCATCGCCACAAAACCATGGCAGGATTTTGCAAAATACTGCGTCAATTGCTTGTCGCCTATTCTACTTTCGTGCGGAATGGCGTTATCACAAAGACAGACGATTTTGGTGTGTTTATTTTTGCGAATTTGTCTTAAAATTGTACCTAACGACGCTCCCATAAACGGCAACCAATAACGCACAACGACTAAATCAGGTTTTTCCTTTTTGATTTTTCGCCCAATTTTACACCAATTAAAAGGATTGATAGAATTTATAAGCGAACGTACTTTTAGTGTGTCTTCTTGGTTGTCGGTCGAAAATTGAGTTTTTCCTGGGAACAAAAAAGACGGATATTGCAATGAAAATGAAACAATTTCACACTCGTGTCCCATGTCCACAAAGGCTTTTGCCAACCGATGATTTGACTTTGAAATTCCACCTCTAAGCGGATAACCTGGACCAATAATTGTTACTTTCATGCGTTTAAATAGGTGTCAAAAGTAATTATTTTTTATTTTCGTGACACCTGACTCTTTTACCTCATTGCGTTAAAGTTTTTGGATTTTCACTTGCAGAAATAAAAAAAGTAGCTATCTTTGCACCCGTCTATAACTAAAAGAGTTAATTTTTTGGTCGAAAAACGAAGACGAAGATTCCGTAGCTCAGCTGGTAGAGCAATACACTTTTAATGTATGGGCCCTGGGTTCGAATCCCAGCGGGATCACTTTTAAGCCACCAAATAGGTGGCTTTTTTCGTTAAATCCCCCTAAATTTCAAGAAATTATTAAAACAACACCGAATTGATGTACATAAATTTTATGCCTAAAAACATAAAAAATTACAACAATTCGGTTAACAGATTAATGTCATAGATTTGTTAACCGAACAATCCTGAAGCCCTTATGGTAAAAGGATTTGTTTTGAAAGAACCGAATTGGAATTAATGTTTAATCGGTTAACAAAAACAAGTATGAACACATCAAGAACAAATACCTTTTCCGTTCTTTTCTGGATTCACAGACAACGAGCAAATGCCAACGGAGAAATGCCCATTTTTATGCGGATAACAGTTGACGGAAAACGAGCAGAAATTTCCCTGCAAAGGTATATTTCAGAAAAAGACTGGGATGTCAAAGCACAGCGTGTAAAACCAAAAGCAAACCATTCTGTTGTAATCAACAACTATATGGATATGGCAAGAGGAAAGGTCCAAAGCATTTACAACCAGTTGACCAGTAACGGGGAGGAAATCTCAGCACATGCAATTAAAGAAGTTTTCACAGGAAAAGAAGTAAACTCCAAACAAAAAACTATCCTTGAAGCTTTTGACTACCACAATTTAAAACTATCCGAACAGGTTAAAATCGGAAAAGTCGTTGCAAAAACTTACACACGTTATGTCATTACCAAAAACAAAGTTTTGGCATTTATGCAACACCAATACAAAAAAGACAATATGCCCCTACCCGAAATGCGTTTGCGTTTTGTTACGGAATTTGAACATTACCTTTTGACCGTTGACAAGCTCCAATCCAACACCGCTCATAAATACATCAAAAATCTCAAAAAGATTATGAATATGGCAGTTGGTTTAGACTGGATTTCTTCAAACCCATTCAACCAGTTCAAATGTTCGTACAGCAGTCCCGAAAGAGAAATTTTAAATCAAGATGAAATCAATATTTTGTTGACTAAAAAGCTACACGCCCCACGTTTGGAAGAAGTTCGCGATGTATTTATTTTCTGCTGTTATACAGGCTTTGCCTATTCCGATGTATATCAATTTCCAAACAACGCTGTGATGAAAGGTTTGGACGGTAATTTGTGGCTGTCAACTTTACGTCAAAAAACAGGTACAAAAGAAAGCGTTCCTTTGCTTCCTGTTGCGTTGGAAATTATTGAAAAATATCGTAATCACGAGTATTGCACCAAATACGACAAATTGCTGCCTGTCAACAGCAATCAACGTTACAATGCTTATTTGAAAGAAATAGCAGACATTTGTGGTATCAATAAAAATCTGACTTCCCACATTGCACGGCATACATTCGCAACCACAATTACTTTAGCCAATGGCGTTCCCATTGAAACAGTCAGCGCAATGCTTGGACATAATTCAATACGGACTACGCAGATTTATGCGAAAGTTGTTGAACAGAAAGTCAGCGATGATATGCAGAAATTAAAAGAAAAATTATTTACGCAACCTTTAACTAAAATTGGTTAACCAAAAAGTTTTAAAGAAAATTATTCAACGCCTGGCATAAACCGCTAGGCGTTTTTCTGTTTCTTCCGAACAAGAATCGTTCATTTTTCGTAATCCATACTAAATTAAATAGTAAAATTTATGGAAAAGTATTTTAATACATTAAAGGACAGATTAAACAAGGAAATTGAAAAAGTAAGTAGTTCTAATCAAAACGATTTTGACAAAAACGAGCAATGCAAAATGATACTGGTAAAGTATTACAAAAAACTTCAAAGTTTTGCAGAAAAGTACAACTTCAAAAGTGAACAAGAGGAAATCCGCTATTTCAAGCACCTGAAACCGCAAATTTTATCGGAGTTTCTGTACTATAACAAAGTAACGAAAATGATTAATTTTTCACAGATTCAGTGCCTTGAAATCAGTGAAAAGCATCTGAATTATGAGCTAAAAAAAGTATCGGATTTTTACGAAACCCATATCGATTTTATCAGCTACATCAACAGCGGTCAGACCTTTTCCGATGAAGCACTGTTTTTAAGAAAAAATGTGAAATTATCAGCTATTCCTTCATATCTACTTTTACGAGAAGATATTAGCCATATCACCAATGGTGGGCATTTGGTGGTAAAATTACTCCTAAATAGAAAAATACAAAGCTTCATCTTACAGGAAAAAAGCAAGCAAAAACAATGTCTAATGGGGAAAATCGGACAAGTACAACCTGCCGTTTTAAGCTGGACAAACTCTAAATCGGATCTGATTGAGTTGATTTATTCGCTTCATTCTTTTGGTGCTATCAACAACGGAAATGCCGATATTAAAGAGATTGTAAATGAATTTGAACGCTTTTTTAATATTAATTTAGGAGACCCTTACCGTCATTTTACCAACATCAAGCAGCGCAAAAAATCACCGACATCATTCTTGGAACAGCTTACCAGAAACATGAACTGGTTGATTGAAAATAAACAGCTAAAATCTGGAAAATGATGCTCTTTTACTTAAAAAAATAGGGAAAAATAAATAATTTAAAATACTGATAATCAATACACTAAAACAGTAAAATTATAAAAAACATTCCTTATTGAGTCTTTTTCAAAAAAGAGCAACTGATAATCAGTGTGTTAATCTTTTTTCAGTCAAAAAAACTATCATCTTGATAAGACCTTGACAAATAAATTCATTCAAACATCGGAATTTTGTCGCAGAAATAAATAAATGTAAAGTTATGGCAACAGAAATTATTACCATGGACGATTTGGAGAATTTCAAATCCTCTTTATTGGAAGACATCAAGGAAGTTTTATTGGAAAACCAAAAAATAGCTCCTTCCGAAAAACGAGAAGAAAAAAATTGGCTCAAATCACATCAGGTGCAGCGTATGCTTGGGATTTCTCCCGGAACATTGCAAAATCTGCGCATTAACGGAACACTGCCGTATTCCAAAATTGGAGGTGTGATTTTCTACGACCGTAGGGAAATT
>DAOMPZ010000041.1:0-1399 GCA_035445045.1 Crocinitomicaceae bacterium
AGATACGGACAATTTTTATGTGCATCACGTGCTTCATTCCTTAGCGATTGCCAAAGTGATGTCTTTTGCGGACGGAAGTAAAATTTTAGACATCGGAACAGGTGGTGGTTTCCCTGGCATACCGTTGGCAATTTTGTTTCCTGAATGTGATTTTGTGTTGGTGGATTCTATCGGGAAGAAAATTAAAGTTGTTCAAGAAGTTGCCACAGCACTTGGATTGAAAAATGTTCGGGCTATTCACGAACGTGCCGAAAAAATAAACGAAAAATTTGATTTTATCGTTTCACGTGCCGTTACTGCCATGCCCGATTTTTTACGTTGGACACACAATAAATTTGCTAAAACACAAAAGAACAGTTTACCAAACGGTATTCTTTACCTCAAAGGTGGCGATTTGACAGCCGAAATGGCTACGGTTAAAAAACATTACGAAACACACGACATCAGTGATTTTTTTACAGAAGAATTTTTTACCACGAAAAAAGTGGTGTATGTTATAGGTTAATTTGTTGCGTGTAACCAAATTGTTATTAAAAATTAATCGTTTTTATTTAGGATAAGTGCTTAAACATCATTACTTTTGGGACACAATAAGTTAAGTTTTAAACTTTTGGAGTATGGTAGGATTTTTAATCAAAAACAGCTTTCGTTTTAATGGAGTTCTTGCGGTTGCTTTTGTTGTCTTGTGTTTTGTAGGAAATGTGAGCGGGCAGAATACAGCAATCTATACGGTTAATTCTACTACATCGGTAACTGCATCGGGGGTTACGCCTGTTGGCTCTTCTGCTACTTATGGACAAACATACATGACGGCTAAGCAAATAACAAGTGGAAATTCAGCAACGCTAACACTTTCAGGTTATGTAGGAAAAAAAATAACTAGCATTACATTAAATATGAAGTCAAATGCGGGTGCAGGTGCAGGCAATTTAGATGTAAAAATAGGAACAACGAGTGTTTGGACTATCGGAACGAGTGCATTTAATAATGCAAATTGGAATGGAGCGTATAGCACTTCTTATGTGGATATAAATCAAAGTATTTCTCACACTGTTCAAACAGGAGAAAACATAGTCATACTCATAAATGCAACAACAAATAGTTTGTACATCGACCACTATTCTATTACTTACGAAGAAATTAATACACCACCCACTCTCACGAACCAATCTTACAACGGAATTATCGGTACGCCATTTTCACAAACACCAACTAATTCGGGTGGTAGTGCAACATCTTGGGCGGTTGTTTCGGGAACACTTCCCACAGGATTAACATTAAACACGTCCACAGGAGAGATTTCGGGAACGCCAACAGCCACAGGAACAAGCACAGTCGATATTCAAGCAACAAATGCTTATGGAGATGATACGAAGACCTATGATTTTACAATCATAAA
>DAOMPZ010000041.1:1409-18376 GCA_035445045.1 Crocinitomicaceae bacterium
TGGGCCGTGCTATACTGAGAATGGACCTAATGGTTCTAAGTCTGGTTCTACTTCAGCAGGCGATGCTGATGCTGGAGGCAGTCCCACAAGCACTATCCGATTGGCTTCTGGAAGTAATGGAGGAAGTATTGCTTTTACAACATCAAATATTAATGCAGGAAATATTTTACTGCGATTCCGAGCAAAAGGGTGGAGTGGTTCTGAAACAAATGTTACGGTCACAGTTGGTTCAGAAACTGTAAATTACACAACGCTCCCTACTAGTTTTGGTTGGGTAGAAATACCGTTTACTCCACTTTCAGCTAATCCAACAATTACATTTAGCACAATTCAAAATAAACGTGTTCATATTGGCAACATTGAAGTTTTTTGTTTACCGACGTGTACGCCTATTACACTAACACAAACACGCCCCAACCAAGCACCTGTTGATTCTAAGGTACAAATCGAAGTGAACGATGTAACTCCAATTTCTCAGGTTAAATTAAACGGAAACACACTTGCTTTTTCGGTTATTAACGCAACAACCATTCAAATTGAAATTCCAAATACTGCTACTGCGGGAGCAAATACAATTACCTTGGAAGAAATTCCAGCTTGTCAAACGGATATTCCATTTGTTGTAACGGAATATTCAGGTGCGTGCTCAACTTTACCGAATACATACACCGATTTGTTTATCTCTGAAATATATGATTCTCAAAGTGGCAATCAATGGTACATGGAATTGTACAATCCAACACCTAATCCAATTGTTTTGGACAATGTATATCAACTCAAACGTTCTGGAGATAAAGGACCAAGTCCAAGTTATTCGAGAACCATAGACTTAACAGGAACAGTTCCTCCTTATAGTGTTTTTGTGCTTTTTTTGGGAGATGCATCACCTGTAACGTGTTCGGGAATTACGTTTGACTTTACAGAAATTGGTAACGGTATCAATGAAAATGACCAAATTGATTTATTCAAAAATGGTGTTCGAGTGGATATTTCAGAAGCTCTAAACGAAACGGGTTATACGCTTAAACGAAAAGTTGTTGCAGGAGAAACCGTTCCTACAACTTCCTACAACGCTATGCAATGGGACATTAGTTCCTCCGAATCCTGTAGTGATTTAGGGCAATTTGACGTTGATGTAACAACCATAGACCTTTCTTCTCCTGTGGATATAACGGCTTGTAAAGTTGATTTTACGGCATCTTCTTCTATATCGGGAGTGACGTATAAATGGTATTATAACAATGTCAACACGATGACCAACTGGAACGAGGTAAACGCTGCAAACTTAGCTGGATTAACACTTTTAGGAGAAACGACAGATAATTTGACCATTTCGGGGAACGTATCGACCATTGATGGTTTTCAGTTTTATTGCGAAGTAACAGACGGTACGTGTAGTAGAGTGAGCGAAACAGCAGTTTTTTCATTTGATGTAATTGTTGATTGTACGCTACCCATAACACTCACTTCATTTGCGACTTCATGTGAAGAAAACGGCTTTAACACAATCAAATGGACAACGGCAACAGAAACCAACAACGATTATTTTATCGTCGAGAAAACAACAGACGGCAACAATTGGGACATCATCGAAAAAGTGAATGGAAAAGGAACGTCTTCCTCAACAACTCATTATGCCATTACTGACCGAAACCCTGTCAATCAAATAACATATTATCGCTTAAAACAAGTTGATTTTGACGGACAAACAGAAACATTTAATCCAATTAGTGTAATTTGTACCTCAAAAGAACATTCGATGACTGTTTTTCCAAACCCTGCAAGTCATTCCGTAACAATTTCTTTAAGTGGCTACGATTTTGAAAATGCCACTTTGAATTTATTGTCGTCTAATGGAAAATTAGTACATCAAATCATTGTTTCAGAAAATGAAACGGTAATGAACATGGAGTTAGATTTACGTAATTTTGCGCAAGGAGTTTACCTCCTTCAATGGATAGATGGCGCAGGAAAAACGGAAATGAAGAAGTTGATTGTTCAATAATTAAAACTGCAAATGTTTCACTGTATCGCCGTTATTAATTAGCTGTTTTAACGAGGCAATTCCCAATGCTAAATGTGTGTTTACAAAGTTTGCGGTAACTTTCAAATCACTTTGAGTTGTTTTCACACCTTCCGAAATCATCGGTTGGTCGGAAACTAAAAGTAATGCTCCTGTTGGAATTTTGTTGGCAAACCCGACCGAAAAAATCGTTGCCGTTTCCATATCGATTGCCATAGCACGAATTTTTTGCAAATACGTTTTGAAATCATTGTCATGTTCCCAAACTCTACGGTTGGTAGTGTAAACTGTTCCTGTCCAATAGTCCAAAGAATGATCACGAATGGTTGTTGAAATTGCTTTTTGAAGTGCAAAAGCTGGCAAGGCAGGAACTTCCGCAGGGAAATAATCGTCAGATGTTCCCTCACCACGAATGGCAGCAATAGGCAAAATCAAGTCGCCAACGTTGTTTTTCTTTTTCAAACCACCGCATTTGCCCAAAAATAAAACCGCTTTGGGAGAAATAGCAGATAGCAAATCCATAATAGTCGCCGCTGATGCACTTCCCATTCCGAAATTAATAATTGTAATTCCATCGGCAGTAGCACATTGCATCGGTTTATCACGTCCGATAATGGGAACTTGAAACTGATTGGCAAATTTCTCAACATAATTGATAAAATTACAAATGATGATGTATTGCCCGAAATTTTCAAGTTTTTCGCCGGTGTATCTCGGTAACCAATTTATAACGATTTCTTCTTTAGTATTCATTTGTTTTGATAATTTTAACTGCGTAAATAGCATTATTCGCATGAATTAAAACAGTGTAAACTCCTGCGGATAATTGATCTAAATTATAACTATTTTTTGAATTTTCAGTAAAATTTGAAATTTTTCTGCCCGAAACATCTATGATTTCAATAAAATCTATTGGGTAAATTCCTACGATATTAAGGTCTGCATTTGTTGGATTCGGGAAAACCGTAAACGGATTAGAGTTAAACGGAACAACTTTTAGTGTTTCTGAAAACGTTCGGTAATTGGATTTTGTTGCTACAATTTCCAAGTTATCGTAAGCGTTTAAATGTAAGTTTTCAAAGCGTACTTCATTATTTTGACTGATTGTCGTTGCGATAACTTCATCGTTTTGGGACAGCGAAACAAAGCAATCATTTTCGGTTATGGAAAATGTTAAATCGTGTTGTTTTTCAATGATATAATCAGGTAAATTGGCATAAATTGCACCTTTTTGATTGATGCGCATTTTTAGCGTTGGGTCGCCAAACAAAAGCCACGTTTGCATGACTTCTTCGCCATATATTGTCGGATATTTTTCGAGCATACTCAACTGCGCATTGTAAAACGCTGCACCCAATGTTGATTTATATTTGGAATTATTGGGATTCATTAATTGCGCAAATTCATCTTGCGTTTCCATAGGCGGAGCCCACGACATCAAAATCGTTGAACCTGTAAAGGCGACACTTCCTGTAAATTGATTGTTTTTTGTGGTCGTTTGAAAAACTTCTGCCATACAGTCCAAGTCGATGTATTTTCCGTGATTGCAAGCTACCGAAATGACAATCGGGAGCTGATCGTAATTTTCTAACTGTTTGGCGTGCATCGTGAAGAAATTCCCTGTGTTCATCAAACTAAAATCGCCATGACCTGTATAAAACAAAAAGCCATTTCCGTTCTTGACACCGTCTTTAATGTCTGTAAAATTTGGATTTCCGTCAGCATCTAATCCGCCTTGAGAGCCGTCAAAATATTCGGACTGCGTTAAACCAACACTGTCTGCAAGGTATATACCGATGTTACGTAAGTGTTCCCAATCTCTTTCGTTATCATCGCCAATGGTTGTGCCTTGGTCAGAGCCGATTAACATCACGTTGCGTTCGTAATTGTCAGCGTTTTGATACCGCTCATAGAAAATCGTTTTGTTGATTTGGGTTTCATTTTCAAGTTCCGTTCCCGAAAAACGCCCCACAAAAAGTTCAGGAACAAAATCATTTCCGTCCAAAAACGTATAATAGGTATCACTGTAATAATCGTCATTTAGAAATTGTTTGTACAAATAAGACGGAATTTCAACAAAGTCTCCAACTAACAGCATATATAATAGGTCGGGAATACTGTCGTAATAATGAGCAATGTGCTGTTTGATGTCTTCGGGAAAAACTGTGTTTTCGTCTAATTTTAACAGATGCGTTTTAAATCCAACTTGTTGTTTCCAATGGGCAAATTTTTGAATAAGCGTTTCGGCTGTATTTCGGTAAACGATTAGCAATTCACCTTTTTCACCGATTGCTTCATATTTCGCTTGAAATGTTTTGGGAGCGTATAAATTTTGAGTTGTTGTAAAATTTCGGAGATTTGTGATTTCATTTTCGCCTTTTTCGCTTATTTTTTCGAGTTCGATTTTAAATTGCGTGTAAACTTTCAACTGTTTTTGCGTTGCTAAATATTTAAACGGATAAATATGAAAGGTTTGCAAACGTACATCACGCCCAACGACAGGTGTAAATGTTTGAAAATCTGCTTTCGGAAAAAATAAATGAGCATTATAAACACCTATATAGTAAGAGGTGTCAAAATAGGATATTGTTTGCGCTTTTTTTTCAAGCCCTTTGGAATGTTCAAAAGACATATTATTAATAAGTACGCTATCGGTAAATGTAATCCGAATACTGTAATTCCCTTGATTGGGAATTTTGGTCGTATAAGAATAAAAAGGCAGGGCAGGAGTGTTGGCTTGATAGCTTGTGTACAACGGTGTTTGAATAGAAATACTATTTTGCTCAACTGAAAAAGAATTTTTCAAATTGACCAATACACTGTTTTTTGTACTTTGCGCCAATACTAAAGTCGTATTTACACTTAATAATAAGAGCAAAACAATACCGTTTCTTTTGAGTATCAACATGAAAAAAATATTTTTTATCAAAAGTATTGTTTTTTCAGAAACTATTCGTACATTTGTTCCGTTATTTATTTATAAACACAATTTAAAATTTTTAGAATTATGAAAAAAATTTATGCATTGGTAGCAGGATTAGCTTTTGTAGGAGCTGTTTCTGCACAAACCACAGAAATTATTAGTGGTGGTGGGTTTGAAGGAACCTTTGTTACAGGAGCTCAAGTACCAGCTCTAGTAGGGACATTAGGAGGACATACATCTAATATGCAATCTCTAGATTGGGTTGGACCTGGTTTTTCTCAAGCTGGAACTGCCATTACAGGAAGTAAGTCAGCTAAATTAACAGCTGTAGATGACTCGACAGGAGCGGTTGCTTTTTGGGGTGCTGGTTCAGAACCAAAAACAAGTGGTATTGCACAACAAGTTTATGAAGGAGCTTTTCCTGTTCAAGACCCTAATTTAATGTCGTTCAAGTTTAAATATACTTATGCTCCTGTGGGTGCTGACACTGCTTTTGCTCTTGTTCAACTTTTGGACACAAATAATACAGGAAACGCCCAAGTTTTATGGCAAGGTGCGTGGGCGGAATGGAATGCTGTTTCAACAGCAACAGAAGCTACTTTAGCAACATGGCAATCAACTGGTAGTACAGGTACTATAAATATGGCTGTTATTATGTTTGGAACTTCTTTAGGTAATTTTTATGATGACACTCCTGCTCCTGTAGGTTCTGCATTGGTTTTAGATGATGTTAGTTTTTCATATACAACAGTAGGTCTTAATGAGGTATCTAACGCAACTTCTAAAGTTTATCCAAACCCAACATCAGATGTGTTAAATATAGAAGTATCTAAAGATGCTAAATCATTAAACGTATATGGTATTGATGGAAAAGTTGTATTGACAACATCATTAAACGGAACTCAATCAACTATTAATGTTTCTAACTTAAATAATGGTGTATATTTTTATAACATCACAACTATTGACGGAAGCGTTATGAATGGTTCTTTCATCAAAGAATAAATAAAAGTTAAATTATATAAATCCCTTTAAGTCAAATTAAAGGGATTTTTTTATATTTGTAAAATAAAAAATATCATTATGAAAAAGAAAATTTTGTTTGTATCGACATTTATATTGTCTCTTGCTTTTTATGGATGTAGTTCTAATGAGGTAAATGAAGTGGAAGAACCACAAATCGAAGAGGTTGTTACAGAAGAGGTAGAAGAAGATATTACTGATGTAGTAGATGATGTTACAAAAGAAGCAACTACTGTAAAGAAAGAAGTAAAGAAAGAAACTAAATCTGTAGAAGAAAAAGCTAGGGAAATTAAGGAAGAAGTAGAGAAAGAAGCGATTGACAAACTTAACAAAGGTAAGGGAAAAACAGAATCTAAACTTGAAGTTTCAGGAGAAGATGTAAAGAAAGCAGCTGAGAAAAAAGAAGCTGAAGAAAATATTTTAAATAGACAATCGACAAAAGGAAAAGGAGGATTTTGATAAGTAAATAATTTTCGATTATAAAAAAAGGTCAAGCAATGCTTGACCTTTTTTTATAAGATATTTTTTATTTTACTTCTTGTATTTTAATTTGTTGAGGTTTCATGACTGGTTGCTTTACAGGTTGTCTCATAATAACTTCTTTTTCAACGTTCTCTCTTTCTACTTCATGTTTTTTAGCCGCTGTATTATCTTCATTTTCTCCAACCATAACAGGTTTGGTGCTGTTACAACTCGCTATTACTATGGACACAGCAAACAAACTTAAAATCATTACTTTATTTTTCATACTCTTTAATTTTGATGTCACAAAGATAATCAAAAAGTAAGCCGAAATGTGAAAGGTTTCCTTGTTTTAGTTTGATGTTTTTTGTCATTGCTGTCCCATTAAAGTTTTAAAAAGCTTCTGGCAAAATAAAGATTGAAAGTTCCGCCTTCAACGGTTGTCCAATTCTTTACTAAGTATTCTCTATTTTCGTCTGAAAGGTCTTGAAATTTCACATAAGGCGGATTACCAACAACTGTGTCAAAAGTTAAGTTCCATTCAGCTTTTAAACTGTCTTGGTTGTATAAATTGAAATCGCTTTCTTCCAAAATTTCGTTGTGTTGCAACGCATAAATTGTAAGCAAAAGTTTGGTGCGATGAATGTTGTAAGCAAGAATGTCTGAACCAAAAATATTTTCTTTTACGATTGATTTTATTGGCTTTTTAAAGGTGTTTTTGTAGTAATCGGTTAAACCAATTAAAAACGCTCCACAACCACAACTTAGGTCAAGGTTTTTGTCGTTTGGTTGTGCTGCTTGCTGCATTCTGTCTTTTGTAGCTGTTGCTTTAGTTTCACTAACAGCTTTTTCTTCTGTTTTGATTATAACAGTTTCTTCTTTTTTAGTTGTTTTAGTCGTAGCTTTTTTAGGAGCTTCTTTTGTTTCTTCAACAACAGGTGTATCTTCTGTTTCCTCTTCTACAATAACCTCTTCTGTTGTTACTTCTTCAATAGGCTCTTCTACTACTTCATTTGATTTACAACCCGCTAAAATAGCTGTTACAAAAAAACGATAACAATACGATATTCTTTTTCATATTCAAAAAATTTAATAAATTAATAATTGAATGCAAAATTAAAAAAATAAAGTGAATTAATTTATCTAATTCGCTTTAAATTTCTAAAAATAAACTTTTTACGAGCGTTTTTGGAGTGATTGGGCATAACTTTCTACAATAGTATAAATTGGCAAATATGGTGATTTAAGAAATGAAAAATACAAAAAGAACAGCAAATTATACGTCGCATTTTAGAAATCCGCTTATCTTTGAAAAATCTTCTTTAATCAGAGAAATTAATGGGTATTGTACAAAAAGACGCTTTTAGAATTACAATTCTTTCCTATTTGGGAATGTTTTTGGGCTATTTCAACAAGACGTTTTTGTTCATTATCTTTTTGACAACAGAAGAAATCGGGTTATTGAACTTGTTGCTTTCTATTGGTGTGTTATTTGCGCAGTTTTGCAATTTGGGTTCGGTTTATACGGTTGGTAAATTCTTTCCCTTTTTTCATAATAGATCGAAAAATAGCTATGGCTTTTTAACATATAACTTGTTGGTTATTACTGTTGGCGTTATTGTTTTTACGGTGTTGGCGTTCATTTTTAAATCGCAAATTAGTGCACATTACGACAAATCGCCCGAATTTGTAAAATATTATAATTGGTTCATTCCCATAGGAATAGCTTATGTATATTTCTTGCTTTTTGACAATTATTTGCGTGCTTTATTCAAAAATGTGATTTCGGTTTTTTTGTTTGATGTTTTCTTAAGAATATTGACTGCCGTTGTCCTTCTTGCTTACGGTTTTCAATGGATAAGTTTTGATTTATTGCTGAAAATCTCATCTTTAATTTACGTTATTCCGACACTTATTTTATTTGCGTATTTGATTTATTTGAAGGAAATAAACGCCAAATCGTGGCGAATTACCATACCAAAACGCTTTCGGAAAGTTTTGTTTCGTTTCAGTTCGTTGAGTTATTTCAATACACTCGGAAGTGTTATTATCACAACGATTGATGCGATGATGGTTGCCGCATATCTCGGCATGGCAGAAACAGGAATTTATACGACCGTTGTATTTCTCGCATCTTTTTTACAAGTGCCGTATCGCACGTTGATACGTATTACAACGCCACTTGTTGCGACTTATTGGAAAACGAAAAACATGGTCAAAATGCAGGAATTGTATCAACAAGTTAGTTCGGTTTTACTGATTGTTTCGACCATCTTATTTATGTACGTTTGGATTAACCGTGAGGCAATTTTTTACATTTTGAAGCCCGAATTTGTCGCAGGAATTCCCGTCTTTCTTTTCATTATGATTGGGCGTTTAACAGATATGTATTTAGGCTTGAATGGAACGATTTTTACGATGTCCAAAAAATACGCTTTTGATTTGATTTTTACGTTTTTACTGATTGGAATTGTGTATGTTTTGAACGTTGTTTTTATCCCTAAAATGGGTATGTCAGGAGCAGCAATAAGCACGATGATAGCCTTGTTGGTTTACAATATTGGCAGGTCGTTGTTTGTTTGGGTACATTTTAAATTACACCCTTTTGCCAAAAAGCAACTACTTGTTTTACTGTTGTTTGCGTTGAATATTGTCGCTTTTGAATTGTTGCCTCATCTGCCAAATCGCATCATGGATATTGTGGTTCGTTCCAGTATTTTTACATTGACATTTCCGTTGTTGATACTTGTTTTGAAGGTGGAAAAAGAAATCAATACGTATTTGGGGAAATTGTGGAGTAAATACGTAAAAAAAATACGTTGATTATTCTTTCCAATAGGTATCAATCAAATAAATCATCGCTGAAATAGTTGCTGCACCCAAGTGTAATTCACGTTTGTTGATGTTTTCAAAAACGTCATTCGCATTGTGATGAATGTCGAAATAACGTTGACTGTCGGGAATTAATTCAAGTAAGCCGATGTTTTCGTATTTTGATTTGAGCGGTGTAATGTCCACACCCGAATAACCTCGTTCTAAAAAGTGAATGAAATACGGTTGCAACAACGGAAAAATTTGCTCAATAAACTTAAATTTACCATCTGTTCCGTCATAAGAAAAACCTCTCGGAGTAAAACCGCCCTCGTCGCTTTCAAGTGCAAAAATGTGCTTTTCGTCTTTTTCTTTCGCTACATTAGCGTAGGTAATTCCGCCACGATTTCCATTTTCTTCATTCATAAAAAAGACAACACGCAAGGTGTGTAATGGTTTGTATTTCAAAATATTCAGCAAACGTATAGCCTCCATGCTTTGCACAATTCCTGCGCCGTCGTCGTGTGCGCCTTCGGAAACGTCCCACGTGTCTAAATGTCCGCCAACGGTAATGATTTCGTGCGGATATTTTGAACCTTTCACTTCCGCAATGACGTTGTACGACTTGGTATCGGGAAGTGTTCGGCAATCCATTTCTAAGAAAATAGTTGTCTTACCGTGATTTTTATCCAAAAAATCTTCCAATTTGCTCGCATCGTTGGTTGACAAAGCCGCAGCAGGAATTTTCACTACATCTCCGTTATAACGCATTGAACCTGTGTTTGGAAAGTCGTTTTCGCTCAAACTTAGCGAACGTATCAAAACCGCTTTTGCGCCTTTTTCAGTCGCAATATTTGCACTTTTCCAACGGACACTTCCGCACGAACCGTAAGCGTGAAAAGCAGATATTTCTTGTTGGTTCATACGTTGCGCTACAAAAACGATTTTTCCGTCAAGCGAGCCTTTTTCTGCTTTTTCAAGGTCGGCAAGTGTTTTAAACATGACGATTTCGCCACTGATAATGCCATTTGTCCCAACAGAACCGCCGAGTGCCAAAATGTTCAATTTGTGAATATCGCCGTTTTCGGTAACAAAATAAGCTGTTTCCTTGTTTCCTCGTTGCCAATGCGGAACGATAACTTCCTGCAAATATACCGTGTCAAAATTGTATTTTTTGAGTGTGTTATAACCCCATTGAACCGCCATTTCAGCACCCAACGAACCTGACAAACGTGCGCTAATATTTTTGCACAAATAACGCAAATCCTCGTAAGCACGTCCGTTCTCCAAACATTCCGCATAAATTTTGGCAATTTGTAAACTATCTTTTTTTGAGTTGATTTTTTGCGCATGGAGCGTTGTAAAAGCACATACGGACAACAAAATAAAAACGATATTCTTCATAAAATGATAGTTTTGGGAGTGCTAAGGTAGGGAAATTACAATATTCTACGCAACAAAATAAATTATTTCCTTTTCTCTTGCTTTAATACACCGTTTTGGTAAACTCGGATTACTTTTTCACGCTTTTCATTCGTTATTTCATAAGTCATTTCCCATAAACGAGTACGTTTTTTATTCCATTTTCTATCATAAAATTCGGAAATATCTTTTTTATAGTCACTCATTATTTCTCCTTTTTTGGAATAGACGATATAACGAAAAGTACCTGTCGCCTCATCGTCAAAAAAGTAGAACTTTAATGTTCCGTTCTTGTTGTAAGAAAGACGGTTAAAGTAAAATAAATGTGTTTGGTCTTCTTTAAACAATTTATATTCAATAGAAGTAATAATACCTTGGTTGTAATGAATAGTTTGATAACCATTAAAAATAGTATCTTGTATGGTCGGGTATCTTGTATAGGTTGCAACTAAACGATTTTCGTTATCAAATTCGTAACTTTTTCCTATTGGTAAATCATACAGATAGTTTCCCAATAAGTAATATTTTTTGCCTTTAACCTCATAATCTAATTTCCAACTACCATATTTGAGTAACGTAATTTTAGTGAGTTTTCCATGCACGACATAAGACGTAGTATTCGGTGGATTTGCATCTTTGTCAATTTCTGTACCTTTTGCTGCTACAACATATTGGTCTAAAATCGAATCAAAATAGAGATACATCGGATTAATGGACAAGGTATCATTCTCGTAAAAAATCTCTTTATAACGAATGCTCGTATCAGTTTCGTTTAATTGATGTTGTGCTTGGAGCATTGTAAAAGCAAACACGGACAACAAAATAAAAACGATATTCTTCATAAAATGATAGTTTTGGGAGTGCTAAGGTACGAAATTGAATGAAATTACGACAGATTAGGTTGATGCACTATTCTCAAGTAACGGACTGTACATCATAATTGCATTATTTTCGGTAACGAGTTCTTCGGCAATTTGGCTGTTGTCAAGGTTTGTTATTCGTTTCCATATTTTATTGTGCCGTGTGTAACCGCCCCACCATTGTTGTTTAAACAAATGATCTGTTTCGTAAATTTCGTAGTTCATTTTTAAGTCTGTGTCGCAGGTTATTTCGCCGTTCAAATATTCATCGTCAAGCCAGAGATTAATTTGAAAAGTTTGGTCGGTATTGTTTTCTAATTGCAAGTCGATGTAGTTGTACGACAGGGTTGCTCCACAGGCAAAAGGAATAGTTCGGTTGATGTCGGGAAATACATCATAACTGTGTCGCCAACGCTCTTTGATTGTCAAAGGCGTGTGCAAAACCATCCAATAGAGTAAATTCCCTAATTGGCAAAGTCCGCCACCTGTGTCTTTGGAAATCTGACCGTTATGCAAAGTCATGCCTTCAAGATAACCTTTCAATTTGGTTGGTCTGCCGACAAGTTGCCAAATAGAGAATGTTTGTTTGGGTTTGATGACAACCTTGTTAATGTGTTTTATTGCGATTCTAAGATTGGTTACTTTATTATGTTGCAGGTACATTTCAACATCTTTCAAAGGACGCAACAAAAACGACTTGTGCTTTATCAAGGAATGTTTGTATGTGATTTTAGCATCGACTTTCGCAAAATTGTTAGTGCCAAAATACCAATTCATTCTTCGTTTTAGAATGAAATATTCTTTTCCTAAAAACTTTCGTAGTTTACTTCGATGTTTGGGTTTTTCAACGTGTTGGGTGTTCATAGTTGCGTGGATTTGGTTATGAGAAATGATTGATATTTCATACAAAAATGCTTATTTTGATTGAAATAACAATCATTTTGTGAAAATTTCATCTTTTGCTTTACTAATTTCATACGTCCAAAACCTCCTCAAATAAATTTATTCCTCTATTTTTGGGCTGTTTAAAAATACAATGACACAAAAAAACATCATTTTAATCGACAATTACGATTCGTTTACATTTAATATTGTTCATTATTTGGAGCAGTTAAATGCGAATGTTACGGTTGTCAAAAACGATGAAGTTGTTGTTTCGGAAGTTGAAAATTACGATGTTATTATTCTGTCACCAGGCGCAGGTTTGCCGTCCAAGGCAGGAAAAATGATGCAGGTAATTGAACGGTATCACACACAAAAACCGATATTTGGTATTTGCTTAGGAATGCAGGCGATAGCGGAATTTTTCGGTGGAAAATTATACAATCAAGCGGTTGTCAAACATGGAGTTTCTGAATGGATTGACGTTACTGAAACGTGTAAACTTTATACAGGTTTAGAAAAACAAATTACTGTCGGATTGTATCACAGTTGGGCAGCTTCGCTTGATGAAAACGAAGTTCTTCTTCCAACAAGTTTTTCTAAAAGTAAAGTCTTGATGAGTTTGGAACACAAACATTATCCAATCGCAGGTGTTCAATATCACCCCGAATCCATTATGACCAAAAATGGACTTGAAATCTTGGGAAATTTTTTGAAATATTACCACTAAAACACATTCACTACACAAAATTTAGTATATTTACCCTTGAAAAATTAAAACAGTAAACTATGAAAAATCTTATTTTAGCTTGTTTTGTAGCATTGTCAAGCGTGTCATTAATGGCGCAAAAAGCTACATGTGTTGGGAAATGGACAACCATTGACGATAAAACAGGGAAGAAAAAATCAACGGTAGAATTGTACAAACACGATAGCAAGTTGTACGGGAAAATTATCTACTTGTACCCACGAGAAGGAAGACCTGACAATGCGGTTTGTGAAAAATGTACAGACGACCGCAAAGATAAACCATTAGTTGGTTTACAAATCGTTCGTGGCTTAGAATGGGACGGCGAAGTTTGGCACAGCGGAACAATCGTTGACCCCGAAAACGGAAAAATCTACAAGACAAAAATGTGGATTGACGAGAGCGCACCCGATAAATTAAATGTTAGAGGTTATCTCGGACCGTTCTTTAGAACGCAAACGTGGACACGTGTGAAAGATTGATTTTTAGACGTTACTATTTTAGGACATTAAGACGTTACGACGTTTGAAAAAGATGAAAGACCAACTCAAAAGTTGGTCTTTTTTATGTTGTTAGTCTTCGATAATAACGTTATAACCACCGTATTTTCGGAAGTTAATTACATTTCCGTCATCAAAAATTAAATATTGCCCACGAATACCAACTAAATTTCGGGTAAATTGAATTTCCTTTTCCAAGTTAATCGAATTGACTTTGGTAGGATAGGAGAGAACAGGATAATTAAAATGATGTACTTGCTCGTCTTCGGTTACAAAATCAGAAATATCTCTTGGTAATTCTTCCGCAACACGCCATTTTTCCTCAATTAAATCCGTGAACAAACTCGTTTTATCCATGAGCATATTGCGCCAATTGGTTTTGTCGGTTAAAAAATCTTTTAAGGCAACTTCAATCAATCCTGCTTGGTAGCGATTGGGCGTTTCGGCAAAAATTAAAGTCGATTTTGCGCCTTGGTCAATCCAACGGGTGAAAATATTGGTTTTTCGTGTAATTCCAACTTTGATAGTATCTGTTGCAGCAAGATAAACAACGTGCGGTTGGTTGTGGTTTTCTTGTTCCCACACAATATCACGCCCTTTGCCCAAATGCGCCTCGCACAATTCGGGGCGTATAACACATTCCGCACATTCGGGAACAGACTGAAAACAACGGTAACAATAACCTTGGCTGAATGAAGTTTTGGTTTTTGTGCCACAATTCATACAAAAAATAGCACCTGTCCATTGCATCGAAAACGGTTTTCCGATGCGCTCGTTCATGTTTATTTCTTGTCCGTCGAACCGTAAGTTATAGTGTACTTGCTCGCCTTGTCGGACGTGCATTTTACTTAAATTCCCTTGCTTCATTACGTTTTAATTTGACTTGGTGCTATTGAATTTTGTTCTTTTTCAATCATTTATAGGCAACTCTAAACGAATACACCTCCAACTTTTGATTGTAAACAAAATATAACGTGTTTCCTTTATTCGGTAGGTTTTAATCTTTCTAATCCTTTAGGCGTTCTTTGAATTTCTTGTGAGGGTATTATGACTGCTGGTTTTTCTGTTGGCGTTTGTTGCGTGTTTTCTTGCGTATAAGGCGATACTTCATTTTCCCCAACAATCACGGGCTTTGTACTGTTGCAACTTGCTATTACTATAGATACAGTAAGCAAACTTAAAATAATTACGTTATTTTTCATACTCTTTAATTTTGATGTTGCAAAGATAAACAAAAAGTAAGCCGAAAGTGAGCGATTTAATATTCCAACCGATATAACATCTAAAAAAATCACCACCCTTTCCGCATCCACCAATGCTTAATTTCCTCAAAAAGTAATTTCCCTTCTTCTAGTTGTTCGTAGCCTAATGACAGATAGAAATTTACGGCATTTTCACGTGCTTCTAAGATAATTTCGTTGATGTTGTTTGCTTGGCAATATTCTTCAATTGCAAGCATCAATTCTTTTCCATAGCCTTGACCTTGGTAATTGGGTTCGGTTGCCACAAAACGAATTTGTGCTTTGTGGTTGTCAAGTATGTCTAAACGAGCGATTGCACGGAGTTCGTTATGGTTGTACAAAGCGAAATGTTCAGCCGTTTCGTCTTCGGGCGTTTTGGTACTACTTAACGGTTGATTCCACGGTAAGCGCAACACACGATAACGCAAATCGTAATAATTTTCCCACTCAATGGTGTTTTTTGGACTTCTTATTTCCCTCATAATCATAGCCAAATGGAAGACGTGTTTTGAACGCAACGGACGTTACACGCTTGGTTGGTTTGCCGTTTATTACTTCTTCACGAATTAATTTTTTTGCTTGCTCGTCGGCAAAAACTTCGTCCAAGGTTTTGATTTTGCCACACGGAACAAAATTTTCCAATGCCCAATCTAACAGCGTTTTACTATCGTGAAGTTTGATTTTTTCTTGTAATTTTTCGGCTAATTCCACTCGGTTTTCCACCCGAACAGGGTTTGTTTCAAATTTTGGGTCGGTTACGAAAAGATACAGTCCTAAAAATTCGACCAATTTCGCAAATTGCTTGTCACTGCCTATGGCAAATGTGATTGTTGCGCCGTCTTTGGTTGTGAAAAGTTCGCCGTAAGGAGCAATACTTGGGTGTTTACTACCCATGCGTTTCGGAACGTTATTTTCCATTAAATACGCACTCGCTTGATTGACCAAACTGCTTATTGCTGCATCGTACAACGACACTTCAACGATATTTCCGTGATTGGTTTGTTGCCGTTCAAACAAGGCACATAAAATACCTTCTTTAAGTTGGTGTGCCGCCAAAACATCAATTAACGCCACAGGCATTTTTGTCGGCTCGCTGTTTTCTGCTCCGTTCATAGACATAAAACCACTTTCTGCCTGCAAAATCAAGTCGTAGGCAACACGGTCGGAGTGTGCGCCAAAACCGTTTATTTTTCCGTGAATAATCCGTGGATTGTATTTTAAAATGAGGTTATCTGTCAAACGAAATTTCTCGGCATCACCCTTTTTGAAGTTAGTCAAAAGAATGTCTGCTTGGCACAAAATATCAATAAAATCTTGAAATTCGTCTTCGTCCGAAAGGTCGAATTGCATATATTCTTTTTGGAAGTTTACGCTCGAAAAATAAGCCGAAACGGTACTATTTTTGTCTTCGCCTGCGATTTTCCACGTTCGTGTTACATCGGCAAATTCGGGGTGTTCGACCTTAATCACACGTGCGCCGAGTTCCGCAAAAAACATTCCGACAGACGGCCCTGCCAAAACAGTCGAAACTTCTAAAACTAACAAATCTTTGAATACCATATCAACAAATCTTAAATCGAAGTCAAAGGTAGTGAAAGCGAATGAATTTCAAGCTCCAAAAATTTTACTTTTTCGTGAAATAATTGCACTTCGTCCAATGGAATAGCGACATCTAAATTGCAGTTTAAATCAAAATTTTGGTTGGACGTTTGCCAATTTTTTTGCTTGCAAAATGCCATAATTTCGGGCATATCGTTGTATGAAAACGTCAGTCGATAGTGTTGGAAAACTTTGCGCTCAACGATTTTTCCATTTTCAATCGCATCTTTAGCCGCTGTTTTGTAAGCCGTCACTAAACCACCGACACCGAGTTTTGTTCCGCCAAAATAACGCACTACACCGATTAAAATATTGGTCAAATCAAAAGATTGAATTTGTCCCAAAATCGGTTGCCCTGCGCTGTTAGACGGCTCGCCATCATCGTTGGCACGATATACACTTTTGTCTAAGCCAAAACGATACGCATAACACAAATGTCGTGCTTGATGATGTTCTTTGCGCCAATTTTCAAG
>DAOMPZ010000042.1:0-18223 GCA_035445045.1 Crocinitomicaceae bacterium
ATTTTGGGAGAACATGAGTAAAAAAATTGCATTAGTCGGAAATCCAAATACAGGAAAAACGTCGTTGTTTAACAAATTGACGGGATTGCACCAAAAAGTTGGGAATTACCCTGGTGTGACGGTGGACAAAAAAACGGGTTCGTTTAAAATTGGTGACGAAACTATTTCGGTCACGGATTTACCAGGAACGTACAGTTTATTTCCCAATTCCAAAGACGAGCAAATCGTTTATGACACATTAAAAAACACGCATAATTTTGATGTTGTCGTTTATGTGCTTGATGCGAATAATTTAGAGCGCAATCTTTTGTTTTTTAGTCAATTACATGACTTAGGCTTACCGTTGATTTTAGCTATCACGATGAATGATATTGTAAAACGCAAAGGAAAAACAATTGATTTCGACACACTCAAAAAGACGTTTTCAGACATTGAAATTGTGCAAATAAATCCACGTGTTGGATTAGGTGTTGATCGTCTGAAAAATGCCATTCAACGTTTCCACTACGAAAAACAAACGGATTTTTATTCTTCTGAAATTCAAACAATTACAATAGAAGATAAAACCGCACAACAAGAAGACACAACCAATCGTTTTCAAAAAATAAAACACTTAGTTGATAGCGTAACACATTCAAATGCAAGCGAAGCAAGCACGACCGTTAGCAAATGGGACAAACTTTTGGTTCACCCAATTTGGGGCTACGTTATCTTTTTTGTGTTGATGTTGTTGATGTTCCAAATGGTGTATTCGATAGCCGAAAAACCAATGGAGTGGATTGAAGACTTCTTTAATCAATTAGCATCACTTATCAACAATACGTTGTCTGACGGAATTTTAAAAGAGTTGCTTGTCAACGGAATTTTAGCAGGATTGGCAGGAACGCTCGTTTTTATCCCACAAATTGCGTTACTATTTTTATTTATTGGACTTTTGGAAGAATCAGGTTATATGGCTCGTGCGGTCTTTTTGCTTGACAAATTAATGCGTCCGTTTGGCTTAAACGGACGTAGTGTTGTTCCGATGCTTTCGAGTGTAGCGTGTGCCATTCCAGGTATCATGGCAACACGAACCATTGCCAACTGGAAAGAACGCATGACAACGATTTTAGTCACACCGTTGATTTCGTGTAGCGCACGCATACCTGTTTACATTTTGCTTATCGGCTTGGTTATTCCCGATAAAATCGTTGGTGGCGTTTTTCATTTACAAGCGTTGGTGCTTTTTGCGATGTACTTTTTGGGTGTAGCAGGCGCACTTTTCGTGGCTTGGATTTTGAAAATTATCTTAAAATCTACAGAAGTAAGCGTCCTTATGCTAGAAATTCCCGAATTGAAAACCCCTCACCTACGCAATGTTTTTATTCAAATTTACATGAAAGTAAAGACGTTTGTGTTTGAGGCAGGAAAAATCATTTTGGCAATCAGTATTATTTTGTGGTTCTTTTCAAGTTATGGTCCAACAACGTTTTCCGATGACAGCAAGACATTTTCTGAAAAGATGAAGAACACAGACATTCCCATTGAAGATTCGTACATCGGGATTTTGGGCAAAGCGATTGAACCTACCATTCGACCATTGGGGTATGATTGGAAAATCGGAATTTCGCTTATTACCTCGTTTGCGGCACGTGAAGTTTTTGTCGGAACGATGTCCACGATTTACAGTGTTGAAACGGACGAAGACGACCCGTCACGGCTTATTCATCGCATGAGAAAGGAAGTAAAAGCTGACGGAACGCCTGTTTACTCACTCGCAACAGGCTTGTCGTTAATGGTGTTTTATGCTTTTGCGATGCAGTGTATGTCCACGTTGGCGGTTGTTAAGCGTGAAACAAAATCGTGGAAATGGCCACTCATTCAGTTTGGGTTCATGTCATTTATGGCGTATTTTGGCGCATGGATAACCTTTAATATTTTCTCGTAATGGAACTTGTCATTGTTGCGGTTATTTTGCTTGTCGCTGTTGGTTTTTTAATCAAAAAGTTCTTTTTTAAAAAGAAAGCGTGTGATAAGTGTGGGTGAAGCAAGTTAAGAGTGCAGGGTACGGATTTCTATGTTAAAAAGCAAGCGTTTTAGTTTCTTTTTTTAATAGAAATTCATCTTCGAGCAAAAACGACTTTATGATTTTTAATATGTAAGACGGATGACATATAAAACAAAAAAGGCGATGTCCAAAAAGTGGCGAACTGCTGCGTTGTATTACCTTCGGTGCATACTTCGCAAGTCAAATATCAGCAAAAGTCATGTACGCTAGCACACTCCTTTTACTTCATTTTCAACGCCTTGCATTTCATCTATTTTTGAACATCTTAAAATCAAAAAGAGAGTGTCTGACTTTTCGGACACCCTCTTTTTCTATGAAAAAAAATTACTTGGTTAGTTATTTTCGATTAGAAATTATATTTCGTCCAAGAGAAGATACTTGTCGGACAACCTGTGTTGCCTGCTTCAACTTTTGCTCCTGAAAAACCTGTTGTTGGATTAACTTCTTTTCCTAAAATGGTGTTTGTCAACGAGTTTGTTAAGCTGATTACTGAAGTTTCGTCGCCCGTTCCTTTTCCGTCCGAGAAATCCAACAAGTCGATTACCGAACCACTTCCTTTAACCAAAGCATTGATGACGTTTATTTTTGCACCACGACGAGCCTTGATAACGTCTTGCATTTTGTTCGACACGTTTGACACATCGCTGTCAGATGCTTTTGTCAATCTTAAATCAAACGTTACATTTTTAACTGTAAAGTCCGATTGCCCTGTATGTGTTGGGAAATTTCCGTCTAAGTTTCCGTCTGCCTCAATTCCTCTTGGGTCAGATTCTGAACTTGTGTAACCTGCCTCCCAAATACCGTAAGCATTTTCCAACGTTCCTTTATAACCTTGTGTGAAGTCAAACATATCGTCATCAGAGTTTACAACCAAAAGGTTTTTAACGTTTACCGTTCCACCAAAAAATTCAACACCATCATCTGCTCCGTTCGGAATAAAGATATTTTCGATAACTGTTCCACTTCCCACACCATTTAATGACAATCCGTTGTGCTCAACGTCTGCATTGGAGCGTGCGCCTGTGTATTCCAAAATAAGATACGTGATACTTCCAGAGTTGTCGTTCGGGTCGTTTCCTCAGTATTGGTGTGCCGTGCTGATTTCTGTACTTCCGATTGTTCCACCTGCTAATGGAGCTTTACCGTTAATAATCAATCCACCCCAATGTCCTTGTTGTGCGTTGTCAATGTCCGCAGTTATTTTAACAGGATTTTCGGCTGTTCCGTTTGCATAGATTTTACCACCTTGCAACACAAGAATATAGCTGTTAAATCCTTTTTTTGCTTTGATAATTGTTCCCGCAGGAATAGTTAAAGTTGCGCCGTCTTCAACGATTACAGGTCCTGTGATAGTGTAAGTAATCGATGCGTCCAAGGTTCTTGCGCCCGAAATACTTCCCACTAATTCACTTTCAGTTGCATTGTACTGACACGAACCGTCATCTTTTTTTGCTTTTTCGCTGTAGTTAATCGCCGTACTGTCTGTACAACCTTCTTTTTTACACGACACCAATGTCATTGTTGCTAGCATCATCGCACCTGCGAGCATACTTACTTTCATTTTGTTTGTTTTCATTTTTAAAACACTTTTAATTTTATGGTGCAAATGTCGGGGTGTTGTGTTACAAGGTTGTGTTGGTTTGGTTTAGATTTGGTTACGTTTTGATAATAGAGGATTTTGAGAGTGCGTGCGGTGAATAATTAATTTATTTACCGCATATTTTGCGGAGATTAATTGTTTTGCGGTGAATAACGCATATATTTACCGCAAAATTAGCGTTATGTATTACTTATAAAAACATAAAGACTTTCCAAATTTCACTTGGGATAACGATGTGATACTTCCTTTATTCGCAGAAGTGCGCCTTTTACAAGGTAAATTATTGGGTAAGATGCAAAGTTTCGGGTTTAACCTCCAAAATCAAGCTACACTTGATACGCTTACGCTAGAAATCATCAAATCAAATGAAATAGAGGGCGAATTTTTAGATGTAGAAAAAGTCCGTTCGTCCATTGCACGAAAATTAGGTATTGATTTAATCAACGAGGAACAATACGATTACAACATTGAGGGTGTTGTAGATATGTTGTTTGATGCGACTTACAAGAGTGATGAGCCAATCACAGAACAGCGTTTGTTTGGCTGGCACAATGCTTTGTTTCCGACTGGAATGAGTGGGTTATGTAAAATAAAAACAGCAACTTGGCGTGATGATAGCACTGGACCGATGCAAGTTGTTTCGGGCGCAATGGGTAAAGAGAAAATTCATTTTCAAGCGCCTGATGCAACGCTTGTTCCTGCACAAATGCACCAATTTTTAGATTGGTTCAACACTAAAAACATAGACGATGTATTAAAAGCTGCCGTGGCGCACTTATGGTTTGTGACAATCCACCCATTTGAAGACGGAAACGGTCGAATTGCCCGAACATTGACAGAGTTATTGTTGACACGTTCAGATAAAAGTAAGTTGCGCTTTTACAGTATGTCAGCACAAATACGTTTGGAACGAAAAGCCTATTATGATATACTCGAAAAAACCGAACAAGGCGGAATGGATATTACATTGTGGATAAATTGGTTTTTGAATTGCTTAAAAAACGCCATAACAACTTCCGAAGAAACGCTTACACGGGTGTTACAAAAAGCTGATTTTTGGAAAAAACACGCAGAAACGCCGTTAAATGAACGACAAGTGAAGATGCTCAACAAACTTTTGGACGGTTTTGACGGAAAACTACAAACCTCAAAATGGGCAAAAATCACCAAAACATCAACAGACACCGCTTTAAGAGATATCAAAGATTTAATACAAAAAGAGGTTTTACAACCAACAAACGAGGGTGGAAGAAATGTTAATTATGAATTGAAAAGAGATTAAAGTCTTTTTAACCGCAGAGAGTGGAGAGAAGGCGCAAAGTTCGTAAAGAGCGGAGTCGAAGTCAAAACGAACGTAATCAACACAAAAATCGTGGCTTCCCGAAAATCAGTCTTTCTTCTAATGTCTTTTATCTTTTGTCTGTCACAACGTCATAATGTCCTAAAATCTTAAAGTCGTCTTTTCATCTTTTTTTCTACCTGCGACACCTTTTGTCGCACCTGTGCTTTTTCTTTGCATTAAAATTAATGTAATGGAAACAAATCAACTCACAATTTTGAAGGCGATAGAGAAAATTCACGCCACAATGAAAGGTTCTTCATTGAAAACAACGAGTTTCAAAGAAGTAGAAAGCGAACTGAAATTCGTTGGTAATTATTTTCAAATCAATGAAATACAAAGTGTTTTACTGCCGACAATTATCAGCAAAACGTATGATGGAGCGGATAAGCTATCTCGAATTGCTAATCATTTTGACGTGGAAGAAATTCGATTAATTCATCATTTGCCCGATATTGAAGAATTAATAACTCGCAAAATCATTAAGAAAGAGAAGTCGAGATACTCAAGTGTAGAATATGGTTTTAACCACGAGCTTTTTTCGTTCTTATCTAAAAATACACCTATTCCCTCGGAATTGATAACAGAAGAAGTGAAAGAAATTACGTTTCAGCAATGTCTGAGTGATATTGATGAATTAAGCAACTTAAAAGATGAAAAAGAAATTACTGATGAACAACTATTCAAACATAAATTTTGGGAAATTTTAAACGAATACAAGGAATTGAAAATCGTTCGATACATCTTTGATAACATGAAAAACGCCACGATTGATGTGTTTGTTTTCCTCGATTCGATTATTGATGCCATGAGAAATTACGACAACAACTACAATACAGGATTAAGCTCCACGGTTGATGATTGTACTTTTTCACAACGAAAGGCGTTTAATTTTATATCGGCTTTTCTCGGCGGAAAAACATTACTCAACACCTTGAACTTAGTTGAAAAAGACAAAAAATCATTCGGTAATCGTCATCTTCTGCGTCTAACCGACAAAGCCGTTAAAATGTTACGTGAATGGGAAGGAATAAAGTTTGAAATCAGTCCCAAAAGCGACAAATTACTTTATCCCGAAAAAATGAAAGCAGTCCAATTGTTTCACAACACACACGAAAAAGAACAGTTAGATACGCTTTCCAACAGCTTGTCAAATAGTGCTTTTAAGCAATTACAAAAACGTCTGAAAATGAACAATATGCCACACGGAATTACCGCCTTATTTTATGGCGCACCAGGAACAGGAAAAACGGAAACAGCGTATCAGTTGGCAAAAAAATACAAACGTCCCGTTTTTAAAGTAGAGATTTCAGAAACAAAGTCGATGTGGTTTGGCGAAAGTCAGAAATTGGTCAAAAAGATTTTTACAGACTACTACGAATTTAAGAAAAATGAAAAAATCTGTCCGATATTGTTGTTTAACGAAGCCGATGCGATTATCAGCAAACGAAAATCCGCAGGCAGTAGCAATGTCGCCGACACCGAAAATGCGATTCAAAATATCTTGCTCGAAGAATTGGAGAATTTTGACGGAATACTCTTTGCAACGTCCAATTTGATAAACAATATCGACTCGGCTTTTGAACGGCGTTTTCTGTTTAAAATCAAATTTGACGCTCCCAACGAAGAAAATGCGGCAAAAATTTGGCAAAGCAAACTTCCTGTTCTTTCCGACACGGAAACCATTCAGTTGGCGCAAAAATTCCGCTTTTCGGGTGGCGAAATGGAAAATATCGCTCGAAAATGTATCATGGAAGAAGTCGTTTCGGGAGAAAAAGCTACCTTTGAGCGTATCGTTGCATTTTGCGAAACCGAAAAATGGGGCGAAAGCAAAATGAAAATCGGGTTTTGTTAATCATCTGTCATTGGATATATAGAAAAATAAGTTAAATTTGCTTGAAAAAGCAGGAAATATTGTTATAATTAAATTTTAAGTAAGATGAAAAAAGTTGTTTTTTTGCCTCGTGTTAAAGATAAATACGAAAAGACAGGTTGGAAAGGGCTAAAAATACTCGTATTAGGCGAAAGTCATTATGGAAATAATGAAATTGACAAGGAAAAGAAAAAAAGTATCACTCAAGAAGTATTTGATTGTTTTATGCAATATAAGAGTGGAAAAAAAGAGTTCTTTGAACATTGGATGAACACTTATACAAAGTTTACAAATGTTTTATTAAACAAAAGTGCGGACTACGATGAACTTCTCAATTTTTGGGATTCAGTCATTTTCTACAATTATGTTCAATCATTTACTAGTGAACCTCGTAGTGCACCAACGAAAGAACAATTCAAAGAAAGCGAAGAGGCATTTTTTGAAGTATTGAATAAATATCAGCCAGACTTGATAATTGTATGGGGAATGAGACTTTGGGAAAATATGTCTGGCAAAGGGGATTCTCAACATAATAACGATAAATTATTCAACTATCCGATTGATAATCAAAAATCTATTCCTGCATATCATATTTATCACCCATCTTCATCATATTTTAATTTCAGTTGTAGTAAAGATATTCAAAATATTATCGAAGAAATTGCTAATTCTAAAAAGAAGTAATTATACCACGACACATTTTGTTGCAGTCTTTTTTTACTTTTGGTAAAAATTTAAACCTATGTCAAAAAGAGAAGCTATAACACGCCTTACCTTAATCATCAAAAAGTTGCGGAAACAACCTGCGACATTTGAGGAGATTTACCAGTATTTGAAGTTTGAGTCCGAACTACAAGAATATGATTTTACCGTTTCCAAGCGTACGTTTCAACGTGACTTAGGTGCTATTCGTGCGATTTACAACATTGATATTCAGTGTAATTTATCCCAACAGAAATACTACATTGAATTTGAAGATGAACCCGAAAAAAATGAACGTATTTTAGAAGCGTTTGATATTTTCAATGCCTTGAATGTATCCGATAGGTTATCCCCACACATTCTTTTTGAAACACGCAAATCGAGGGGAACGGAAAATTTGAACGGTTTGTTGCACGCCATAAAAAACAACCTACAAATCAAGTTTACCTATCAAAAATTTTGGGAGGAAACAGGAACGGAACGCACGGTTGAGCCTTTTGTTTTAAAAGAATTTAAAAATCGGTGGTACGTTGAGGCTCGGGATTTAAAAGACAGGGAAATAAAGACATTTGCCCTCGACCGTTTGACGGCTTTGGAAATCACAAAACACCGATTTAATGCGTTGGATTTCTTTGACATAGAGTTGTTCTATCGTAATTGTTTTGGCATCATGAAACCTGGCACCCCACATGAACCGCCCAAAAAGATTGTGTTGTCACTTTCGCCCTTTCAAGCAAAATACATTCGCTCCATGCCACTGCACGAATCACAGAAACTTGTAAAAGTAACGGAAGAAGAAACGATTATTTCGCTAAAAATGCACATCACCGAAGACTTCGTTATGGAGCTACTTTCTCTCGGTCGTCACGTGAAAGCTCTCGAACCTAAATCGCTGGTAAACAGGCTGAAATTCGAGTATGAAAAGGCGTTGGGGAGGTATGAGGAGAAATAGTATATTTGTAAAAAATGAAATTATGGAAAATCAATTTTCAATTAACGCAAAAACTTGCACATTGAGATGTAATTCTCAAACTAATGGCAGTGTGATTTTAGATAATAAATCTAAATATCTAATCCCAATTTATCAAAGACCATATTCTTGGTCTGAAAATGAAATTAACAAATTAATTTCTGATATATTCATTTCTTATTGGGGAAACGACGGTAATAACGATTCCAAAGTTGAAGAACCAATGTTCATCGGAACAATGCAACTTTCGGCAAAAAAAGGAAATGAACAAGAAGTTATTGATGGACAACAAAGATTGACTACATTGTTATTAATGATTAAATTCCTGCAAGAAACTTATTCTGATAATCAAGATTTGAAAGATGTTACAACAGATTGGTTAAAAACAGAAGTCAATTCTGGCGAGCAACAAAAGAGTCTTGAACAAGCCCTCCGTAACGAAGGCGATGAAAGTCAGAACCGTTATTTGCAAAACATTAAAATCATCAAAAATAAATTCAATGAAATCATTGAAGATAAAGAATTTGATGCCGATAACTTTATCAAATACCTATTATCAAACCTGTATTTTGTAGTAATTGAAACCAACGCTGGATTGTCAAAAACGCTACAAATTTTTAATGCCATTAATACCACGGGCTTGGATTTGAACGGTGGTGATTTGTTCAAAATAAGAATGTACGAATACTTGGTAAATAACAAAGAAGACAAATCTATTTTCGATGAAATAAGTAAATTATATCAGAAAATAGAACAGAAAAATAAAGAAATCGGAAGTCAAATAAATATACAGACAATTTTAAGTACTTATCAATACATTATTGTTGCAAAATATAATTTGCCCACAACCTTGTATTATTTGGGTGTAGATACTTTCTACGACCGACTTTTTGACACAATTCTAAATGTTCAACAATGGGACAATTTCAAAAACAATGTCAGTAATGTAAAATTATCACTTGATGATTTGGATAAAATTATTGATATTCGATTTGATTGGGAAAGACAATGGCGAAATTTGGAAGGATTTACAGCAGAAGATGTTTGTTCTGTGCATTTTCTTTGGTGGTCAAGATATAGCCGATATTGGAATTTAATTTTTGTTTTTCTCTATGCGCATAAAGAAGATGAAAATAATTGGGGTAATATGCTGTTTTTCATCAGACAATTAAACAAACTATACTTCATTTATAGCGTTAGATACCAAAAATTAAAAAGTGAAATTTATTATCATTTGTCACAAGAAATCATAAAATCTATTGTAAATCATTCTTTTGATGAAACAATTAAAATTATAAACAATGCTATTGGAAATTTACAAAAACATAGTGGTAATTATGATTTAAATTGGCATTTGTCTGAAAATCTAACTGAAAATGCAAAAAGAAAAAACCTTGTTTGCAGATTGTCTGCAATGTTGGAAGAAGATTACAAAAATTCCGAAAAAACAAAGGAAATAAAGGATAAATTATTTGCAAAACCAATTGACATTGAGCATATTCAGTCATATTTAGATAGCAACAAAACAGAAAGAAAAGAGATTTTAGAAAAATGGGGGCGTGATATAAATTCTATTGGTAATTTAATGGTTTTAGAACAGCATATTAATCGTTCAATAAGTAATAGCGAATACAAAATTAAAACATCTTTCAATAGAGCCAACAATAAACCAAGTTATCAAAATAGCAATTTTCAAATTGTCAAAAATCAAATCAAAAATTATCCTGAATGGAGTTTAGAAAAAGCCCAAGATAGAAAAGTTAAAGAAAAAGAAAAACTTGTCAAATACCTATTTGAAATTTAAAAGCAATCACTCCCGAAACCTAAAAATTTCGAGATTTTTTTGTTTCTTTTTTAGCTGCGACACGTTTTGGCGTAGCGGTGGTTTTTCTTTGCAGTATAAATTTAAAAAATTAGAAAAATGAGTTGGACACACAAAGAATTTAGAACGTCAGACTTTACGCTACGCTATGATGGTAGATTTATTGTAGATTTTACTTTTGAAGGGAAAGAAATCAGTTTAAGGGTCGATTTATATCTTGATGATTTTTTTACAATCCTCAAAAATGAGGGAGTTACAAACTACGAAAGTTTTGATGTGTTGTTTTGGGATTCTCAGGGTTTAAAAATCAAAAAATCTACACTGGAATTTGAATATCAAGCGAACCATAAAACAGGTAAAAAACGTTGGTTAGGTCGTGAAGTTCCTGCTGGTATGCCCGTAGAACCGTTTTTAGAATATTTGACTGCTTGCTTTGTCGTTGAATAATAGTTTACTCCCGAAACCTAAAAAATTTCGGGATTTTTTTATTTCTTTTTTCCTGCGACACGTTTTGGCGTAATGATGGTTTTTCTTTGTCAAAAATATGTGTATGGAATCAAATAGAACATTCAACGGATTCATATTTGAATCATCAGAACAAAAGACAAATATTTTAAGTGTTTTAGATAATAACCCTACTATTGTATTGATAGAATCAAAAGGAGGCATGGGCGGAACAACATTGCTTAAAGCATATTTTTCCCATTATAAGGAATATTCTGTTTATAATCCTGATAGGTCAAATGTACAGGAAATACTTTTAAATAAAAACGTTATAGATTTTGCCAAAGAAATGAATTTTTATCAAATTCTATTTATCGACGGATTCCAAGAATTGATAGTAAATTGTTTTAATCAATTCTGTTTATTTGCAGAAATATATATCAAAAATGGAGGTAAATTGTTCCTCAAAGGAAATCCGTCAGAACAAATGAATAGCTTTAAAGTGTTTGCGAAAAATTATAATTATTGCGAAATACCTCTTTTAGAAATGTCAGAAACAATGCTAAAAAAACTATATGAGTTAATTTATAACGATTGGATGTCGGAAAAAGGTCAGAAAAAATTGTATAATATGCTACATTATAAGGACACAAAGTCTGAGTTTTCAAGAACAGAAATTCAGGAATCAGCTCGTTATTTTATACTTTCACTCCCATATAGTTCATATCGGTGTTTTCTAAACTTTGTTGTGTTTCGTATTTTTATTGATTCGGTAAAAAAACAAAAAGCAAGTGTCAGTATAGAAGATATAGAAAAAAATCACAACGCTTTTTTTTAAAAATCACACAAAACCACTTCTCCCAAAACCTTAAAAACTTTCGAAATTTTTTATTTCTTACACCAACGACACGTTTTGGCGTAGTGGTGGTTTTTCTTTGCAGTAGAAATTTAAAAATTAGTAGTATGAAAACACACGTACAATACGGCAAAGACAAAAAACCATTTGTCAACATTTCAAATCAAAAGTATGATTTTGATGAAATAGATCAGCTAACCGCTCCTTTGAAAATATTTAATAGAAACGGTCATCTGATTACAGAATACGCTGGCATGAAGATTTGCGAAAAACAGCTGTCAAGTGTTTATGGAATTTTTGATTTTTCAAGTTTTATCCGAGAAGGATTGCCACACATTCATCATAATTTCAATGCACAAGCGTATAATTTGAACATTCTTAGAGGTGTTCAACAACTCAAAGTATTTGGCGATGAACTCGTTATAAATGACGATATCTACAAACAAGTATTCAACGTTTTTTCTTCAACGAATGGATATTATCCGCTTTCTATTTCTGTTGGATTGTTTCGTCAGGTTTGTAGCAACGGAATGGTTGTTCCTGTAAAAGGATTAGCCTCTTTCAATATAAAAACAAAGCATTTCCACAAAGCGGTAGAAAATCATATTTTGGATTTTCAAAAACGAATACCACTTTTAGAGGACACCATTTTTAATCAACAAAAAACGTTGGAGGGTTTATTCAAGGCTGACATTTCGTTGAAAAAAGTTGTGGAAAATCTTATTTTAAAACCCGATTCAGAACGTGAAGAGAAAAAAACACTCCTTAAAGTTGTACAACGATTAGGCAAAAAATTTATCCACAGTGAAACCGATAAAATAATAATCGAAGATTACGCAGAAGAACAGATTGAAATTTTAAAAAATCCCACGCTTCTTTTGACAAATCCCACTCAACAACAAATGGATATAGAACTAAACAAGTACAATGTTTACAATTGCTATATGGAATTATTTAGAGAACGAAATACGGCTATAATTGAAAAGGAAAGCAAACGAATATTAGAAGCACTTGAAGTTTGACAACAAAATTTTCTGAACAAATTTTAATCCCCAACCTCCCGAAACCTGAAAAATTTCGGAAATTTTTTTATTTCTTTTTTCCTACGACACGTTTTGGCGTAGCGGTGGTTTTTCTTTGCAGTATAAATTATAAATTTAAAAATTAGTAGTATGAAAAATCAAACGTTACAAACGTTGGCTGTGATTTACAAAAGAATCCAAAACAGCCGTAACAGTAATTCTTCTTTTCAAGAAGTTATGGACAGCAACAAAGTTGAAATTGATTTCCTTGTGAACAAGTTCAACTTAAAAATGGAAGAATCGCTCTTGTTGGCAGGTGCGTGTATTTCTATAATTAATGATGGAAATACAAGTTTTGACATTGACGACTTAGCAAGTCAATTGGAAGTCAATAATTTTGAAATCTTACTTCAACAGCAACATCTAAAATCATTGGTTGAAAAAGGATTTTTTGTGGAGTTTCCAAAAGAATGTCGTCGTAATTGCCATAATTTCCAGCCTGCGATAGCGATTATGAACAAAGAATTTGCCTTGCATACTTCTTTCGGTCAACATCTTGCGTAAAATTAAAATAGAAAACAACATGAAAACACAAAGAACAGTACTTCTTGTTTCGTCGCTTGCAGGAGCAGGGGCAACTTTTTTACCTTGGATTAATATTCCTTTTATAGGGGCAATTAATGGAACATCAGAACATTTAACCTTTTTTGGCTGGGCAACCTTTATTTGTTTCGGTTCAGCCGTATTAATATTGTTGTTAGGAAAAGACACCGCCAACAACAAACGTGATGTAGGACTCTTGTCAATAGCTTCTGCTATAATCGGAATTTACTTTATTTATAAGTTTAAATCTCGCATGGCAGACCATGACGACAATCTTTTTTCAAATGCCATGAGTTCGGTTGTAACGATTGGTTTTGGATTGTATTTGGTAATTATTGCAGGTATAACTTCTTTTTTAACAGCCTTTTTTGGTGGAAAGAAAGATTAAAAAAATCCAAGCTCATTTAAAAATCTCAATTGCCACAGATTGAAGTCTGTGGCAATTATTTTCGACACTAATCGGAATGTTAATCTTACAAATCAAAACTCACGCCCAAACTCACATTCACACCTTTTTTGTATTGGTTGAGGATAACCGTTTCGTTGGTTGCACTAACTACTCGTGTTAGGCGGAATGACGGGTCTAATATGTTTGCTACTTTGAGCTTCAACCCTATTCTTTTGCCAAGTTTCCCCGACACGACGAAATCTAAGGTTGGTATGCCTTTTTCAACGATGTTTTGAAACCCCATTGTTCCAATCGTGTAAATTCTATCGCTGAAATAGTTGAACACGAGTGAGGTCATCACGAATTTTTTGTCTTTTGAAAAACGATACGTCAAATCGGAATTAACAATAAACGGCGACGCACCTTCTAGTGCCGAAATTCGTTCGGGCGTATTCATCAAGTTTAGTTTGGTGGACGTGTGAATGTATGAGAAATTTACCCCGAATGACAATTTATGTTCGGTTTGTAATTCAGTATGTTTCTTTTTGAAAAGGTCTTTACGAAATTCTATTTCAACACCTGCCACATCAGCGAATTTTCCAATATTGTCGTACGTCAACAAACCTGCGGAATTTCCTTTGTCCACACGGCCAATTGGATTGATAATGCGCTTGTAAAACACGCCAGCCGAAATAATTTCAGACGGACTTAAATAATAATCCCATTTCAAATCAAGGTTGTAATTATCGGAATAGTTGATATTTGGATTTCCCTCACTCGTAAAACTAATATTGACGTATTGATAAGGCGAAATTTCTTTGGCTTGTGGCAAAGTATAAGTTTTACTTGCCCCAAAACGCAAACTGTTTTTGTCGTTAATATCGTATTTTAAATTCACACTTGGCAAATAAAAAGGCGAATTAATGCTGTCTTGTCCTTTTCTCCCAGGAACGTCATACGCAACAGTCATATCGACATAATCGTATTTAAAACCGACAATTCCACTCAATTTTTTCGTCACTTGATACGATGCCGAAATATACGCCGCATGATTCTTTTTTGTAACCACATAACTGCTTGGATAACTTTCCGTCATCGAAAAACGGTTGTTGTCGAAACTTGCCGTGTTGTAAACGTCGTCAAGTTGTAAATTGTCAAGTGGGTGTTTCCCGTTAATGGCAGAATAATTATACTCGGTGGCCTCAAAAGCGTTTGTCGAAAAATGCCCTGAATATCCAACGGAAATTTTTGAATTGTCGCTATCTAAAACATCTTTCAACTTGTAATTAAGTGCAAATTTCGCATTGTAATCACGTTCTTCCAACTCCGAAAAAAAGCGTTTTTGGCGGTTACTTCCTGTCAAACCATACGTTCCGTCTGCTTTTTTAGAAAGGTAATTTTCACGTCTGTCGGGTTCAAAACCTTTGATTTGATTGGCAGAACCATCAACATTTATTGTCCATTTTTCAGTTAGTTTCCACGATGAAAGCAACTGATGTACAAAAAGACGGTTGTCATTGATTTGCTGTCTTCTCACAAAACCCATGTATTCGTCCGCATCTTGCAGTTTTTCGGCATTTAAACCTATATATTCACCCACGTAATTCGTCGTAGCGTGCAACATCATAAAATTATACGCAATCGAATGCGAGCGGTTGATATTGTAATTCACATTTGCCAACATCAATTGGCTTTTTCGTCCGCTGTATTTTTTTCCGATTTGGTCTTGATAAACCGTTCCGTCCGTTGTTATATTGCGTACAACTTCCTCTGTATAAGCGTAATCCGAAGAATGTGTCGCCACGGCATAAAATGACAAGGGATTGTTTTTTAGCATAAATTTCTTTCCGCCTGATACTTTATAACTTTCGTTCATCGGCACTTTTAACTGCGACGGGTCAAGGCTGTTAGAGAAGTTGAATTTATCCATTTCGGGACGATTTGTTTTAGCATAACCAAAGTAATTTAAGCCGTCTGGTTTGGAAAAATTTGTTCCGATAGCACGGGAATTAAATCCTGTCGAAACACTTAAATTCAGCGAATAATCACTATACAATTCCTTGGAATTAACGTTGATAATGGCGCCACCAACTTCGCTGACATTTTGCGCAGAAAACACTTTGTCCACACCGATATTTTTGATGATGTCCGCTTCAAAAAACGACAACGCAATGTTTTTATATTCAGGGTCTTCCGACGGAACAGGCAAGCCATTTAACAACGTTGCGTTATATCTGTCGCCCAAGCCACGCACGAACACATTTTTCACACCGCTTTGTTTGGACACGCCCGAAACGGAGGCAACAGCACCTTCTGCATCACCAATTCCTTTGCGTGACAGTTCTGCCGCACCCACGCTTTGTGTCGCAACGACCGCATTTTTTTGGTCGAGTAAAAGCGCATTTTCAGACTCTCGGTTTACTTTGGCTATAATTTTAACTACTTCTAAATTTTCACTTTCAACTTCAAGCGTAATTTCTAAAAACGTCGTGTCGCCGTCTTGTACGATAACATTTTCAATCGTCTTTTCATTGTAAGAATAGAATGAACTCGTTGCTGTGTATTTCCCTGCTCGAACGCCCGAAATAACAAAACTTCCGTCAATATCCGAAACCGTTCCGAAAGCGGTATTTTCGATTTTCACAACTGCCCCAATGATTTCTTCTTTCGTTTGAGCGTCCGTAATTCGACCTTGAATAACGCCATTTTGACCGTAAGACAGTGAAGTAAAACAAAAGAATAAGAACCCAATTTTTAAAACTTTACCAAGCATATTTTTTAAATTTATATGACCTTTTTTCACGGCACAAAATTCAGCACTTGTTATTTCAGAGTTGTTACAAACGCAATACGATTTGGATAAGTTGAGTGAAAAATTTAGGTCTTGTTTCACAAAAAGCGAATAAAACATCAAAACATTCGTTAGCTGTCTTGTGTTGCTAAACAAGTAATTTTTTTAATTTTGAACCATGAAAAACATTTTATTAGTAATTGTTGTTTTTAGTTCTTCGTTCCTTTTCTCACAAGAAAAAGAATGGGGAAAAAGTGGGCAATCTTCTTTTTTGATAAGTCCACATTACGCAGCAAGTTTTGCTTTGGGCGATTTACAGAAACGATATGGTTTTCTAAATCACATTGGGGCAGGCCTTTCGTACAAAACAAGTTCCAACTGGATTTTTGGCGCAGACGGCAGTTTTATTTTTGGCAATAAAAACAAATTTACAGGTCTTTTTGACCATTTGGTAGATAGCAAAGGGCAAATTTCAGATGTAAATGGCGATGTGGGAATTGTCGTTGTTAATCCTCGTGGTTTGACGTTTAACGCACACGTTGGAAAGGTTTTTCCTGTTTCAAAATCCAATCCTAATTCGGGAATTTTCTTGCGTTTAAACGCAGGTTATTTACAACACAAACTCAACGTCGAAACCCGTGACCACGTTGTTCCATCCTTGGAATTAAACTACCGAAAAGGCTACGACCGCTTTACTTCGGGTTTTGCTTCGGAGCAGTTTTTAGGCTATCTTTTTATTGGAAATAACGAATATGTCAACTTTTACGCTGGCGGATTTATCCAAGAAGGGTTTACACGCAACCGCCGTAATTTGAATTACGACCAACCCGACATTCCCGTTGACAAAAGTTTGCGTTTAGACATCATGGTCGGCATCAAAGTTGCGTGGGTATTCTTGGCGTATTCCAAAAGTTCAAAAACTAGTTTTTATAAGTAAATGCGAATCTTTCATACACTCGGTGTTTTACTGTATGGAAGTTTTATCTTCTTGGCACAACCATTTAATTCAAAAGCTAAAAAATGGTGGCAAGGGCGTAAAAATTATTGGGGACAACTCCCTGTTTTTCAATCGGATAATGTCATTTGGTTTCATTGTGCCTCCTTGGGCGAGTTTGACCAAGGTATACCTGTTATGCAAGCGTTGAAAGCAAAAGACCCAACCATTTTTCTCGTCGTTACGTTTTTTTCGCCTTCGGGAATGGAACACTATCACAAACGCCAACACGTAGCTGATTGGGTCGGTTATTTGCCGCTGCCAACACCGAAAAATGCACAGCGTTTTATACAGCATTTTCAACCGAAAAAAGTGTTTTTTGTTAAATACGAATTTTGGGATAATTTCCTCGCTTCGGCCCAAAAAAACAATGCAGAAACTTACTGTATTTCGGCAAATTTCAGAAAAAATCATCGTTTTTTTGGAACATTTGGATTTCTATTTCGACCGACACTTTTTTTGTTTGACAAAATCTTTGTACAGAATGAAACATCACTCAAACTGTTGAAAAACATCAATTACAAAAACGGAATTTTAGCAGGCGACACACGCATTGATAAAGTGTTGGAAAACAAACAAAAAATCCAAAAGGACGACGTTGTAAGTAAATTTCTAAACGGCGAAAAAGCTATTATTTTAGGTAGCAGTTGGACAGTTGATGAAGAACTTTGGAAAAAGTATATCGACCAAAATCCGCAACAAAAATTCATCATCGCACCACACGATATTTCCGAAAATCACATTCAAGCGATTAGCAAACTTTTCCCCCAAG
>DAOMPZ010000043.1:0-17750 GCA_035445045.1 Crocinitomicaceae bacterium
GATTTAGAAACGATACCAATTTTACCTTTTTTGAATACAAAACCTGGCATAATACCAACTTTTGCCTCATCTGCCGTGATAACACCTGGGCAGTTAGGACCAATCAAAGTCGCTCCCGAACCTTTCAAATATTCTTTTACTTTTACCATGTCTGCTACAGGAATACCCTCTGTAATACAAACGATTACTTTGATACCTGCCTCAGCAGCCTCCATAATCGCATCAGCTGCAAATGCAGGCGGAACGAAAATGATAGATGTGTCTGCTCCTGCTTTTTGAACAGCATCAGCAACGGTATTGAAAACAGGACGGTCTAAGTGAACTGAACCACCTTTCCCTGGGGTAATTCCACCGACTACATTTGTTCCGTATTCAATCATTTGACTCGCATGGAAAGTACCTTCTTTTCCGGTAAAACCTTGTACGATAATTTTTGAGTTTTTATTTACAAGTACGCTCATTGTGTATGAGATTATTAAATTTTAATATTAAAAAAACGTTCCAAAAGTAACCTTTTGCATTCGTTTATACAAGTGTTTGCTAAATTTTAATTCTTCACACGCTCCACATATACACCTGTACGTGTATCCACTTTGATAACTTCGCCGTTGTCGATAAAAAGCGGAACGCGCACTTCTGCACCACACGCCAACGTTGCTGGTTTCATGGTGTTTGTTGCTGTATCGCCTTTAATTCCTGGTTCAGTATAAGTCACTTCTGAAACGACATACATTGGTAATTCCACCACTAATGGCATTTCTTCTTCAGCATGAAATAAAATGTTACAAACTGTTCCCTCCAACAAATATTCGGATTTTTCAATCATTTTTGCAGGAATAGTCACTTGTTCGTATGTTTCATTATTCATAAAAACATAGTCCGCACCGTCTTGATACAAATATTGATATTCACGATTTTCGATACGCACAGGCTCAATTTTATGACCTGCCGAAAACGTGTTGTCAATCATTCTACCTGTTTCGATAACACGCATTTTTGTACGCACAAACGCAGGGCCTTTCCCTGGTTTTACGTGTTGAAATTCAACGATTTGACATAATTTCCCATTGAAATTAATACACAATCCATTTTTAATATCTGCTGTCGTTGCCATTTTAAATTCTTTTTTGTTTCGTGTGCAAAGATAGTTTTTTTTTGGACTTTACGATATAAAGAAACTTGATAATTCCGTCATAAAATCATACTATCGTAATGTCGTACCGTCCAAATTTGTACTTTTGCACCAAAATCAAACAAACATGGGAAAGATTTTAATTATTGATGACGAAAGAAGTATCCGCAGAGCGTTACGTGAAATTTTGGAATTTGAAAAATTTGAAGTGGACGAGGCCGTTGACGGAAAAGAAGGTTTAGAAAAATTACAATCCATTCAATATGATTTGGTTTTTTGCGACATCAAAATGCCCGAAATAGACGGAATTGAAGTGTTGGAACAAGCTCAAAAATCAAACGTTGAAGCACCCTTTGTGATGATTTCAGGACATGGAAACATCGAAACAGCAGTCGAAACACTGAAAAAAGGAGCATACGATTTCATCGAAAAACCCTTGGACTTAAATCGTATTTTGGTAACGGTTCGCAATGCTGTTGATAAATCAACTTTAATTGAGGAAACGAAAATATTGCGTTCGACCGTCAAAAAAATTAAAGGTTCGACCATAATTGGCGAAAGCAACGAAATTTTGGCAATTAAAGACATGATTACAAAAGTCGCTCCGTCCGATGCACGTGTGTTGATAACAGGCGAAAATGGAACAGGAAAAGAACTCGTTGCACGTTCATTACACGATAATTCCAACCGAAACAAAATGCCTTTTATCGAAGTGAATTGCGCTGCTATTCCGAGCGAACTTATTGAAAGTGAATTGTTTGGTCATGAAAAAGGTGCGTTTACCTCTGCGGTGAAAGACAAAAAAGGAAAATTTGAATTAGCAAGTGGCGGAACATTGTTTTTGGACGAAATTGGCGACATGAGTTTGGTAGCACAAGCTAAAGTTTTGCGTGCCTTGCAAGAAAATGTCATTCAGCGTGTCGGTAGCGAAAAAGACATCAAAGTAAACTGCCGTGTACTTGCTGCAACGAACAAAGATTTACGCAAAGAAATTGCCGAAGGGCGTTTCCGAGAAGATTTGTATCATCGCTTGGCGGTTATTTTAATTCACGTTCCGAGTTTAAACGAACGCAAAAACGACATTTCACTTTTAGCCGACCATTTTATGACTGCGATTTGCACCGAACACGGCGTTGCTAAAAAAGCATTTTCAAAAGAGGCATATCAAGCGTTACAAAACACCAATTGGACAGGAAATATCCGGGAATTGCGCAACATCATCGAGCGTTTGATTATCTTATGCGGAGTCGAAATCACAGGCGAAGATGTAAAACGCTTTGCCAATCCGAAAGGGTGAGTTATTAGACATTAAGACAGTATGAGATTAGGACATTAAGACGGTTTTTCGGGAAAGATGGAAATTTCAAACTTCCTCCGAAATCCGTCGTAAAATCATAAAGTCCTAAAACCCTAATGTCGGGACAAAAAAGACGTTAAGACGATTTTTTATTAGACAAAAAAAGAAAGACAATAGACTTGTTTTGGCGGTGGAATTTTCGATTCTTATGGCGATATTTAACAAAAATACCGTGAAAAACACATAAATTCATTTCATTTTCACGGCATTTTTTGTATCTTTGTAGAAAATTAATGTATGATTTTTCAATTAACGAAAGATAAAATACAAGCATTACAAGTGCAATACACCGAACTTTATAAAGGGCAAAACAAAAAATACCAACCTCCCAAAAAACACCAAAACACCCACCACGACACATATACAGCCATTTAATTAAAAAATAAACCCATTTAAAAAACATGGGTTTGCTTGGGTTTTGAGTGGGTTAAAACCTTTGCCACACAAAGCGTTTATATAGTTTACACCCCTATTAGTAGCCGTTTACTTGGGTTTGTTTGAAAATATCCCCAATTAGGGGATATAACAAAAAATGACTAAAACGGACATTTTGGCAGTAAAAAAAACGGCAAAACAAAAAGTGAATTACGTTTTGTCTATTTCAATAATACATCAACTGCTGTGAAAAGATGTTCAGCAAAGTCAAATATATCATCTAAAGAATTGATTTCATTTTTAGTTTCTTTTTTATCTCCATCCAAAAAGGAAATATACTTTTTACCTCCGTTCATATACAATCTGCAAATCGTTTTCCGATTGTTATCATCAAGTAAGATAGCAAAGTAAGATTGAGCATCTCTGTACACGATACGTGAAACATCTATTTTTTGGCGCAAAATTGTTTTGACAATCATAAACCCTTCCAGTTCTTCTTCTGTTGTTACAATTTTACTTTTTTCTTCTTCTGTATTGGGGGTTAATAATGCAGATTGAACTTGTGAATTTTCATCTTCTTTTTCCAATGCGTTTTTCAATCGTTCCGTAACCAAATCGCTTTGATATTGGTGCAATGATTTTTTAACCAAATTACTAAATTGCTCCAATACTTTTTGGGTAACAGTTCCTTGGTAAACCTGTTTTGTAAAGTGTTTCACAAAGTCAGCAGACGGATTAGATAATTCAGATTGAATAACTGCTTTTAATTCATTGGTATATTTCAATTCACTTGCTGTATTGATTATATTTTCAACACTAAAATACGACTTGTGAAATTTCTTCACTTCATCAATTTGATTTTCCCGAATATCTGTAATGTCAAATTCCAAAAACGGCTTTTCGTCCATTTTGTTTGGTTCTGCTAAATCAGAATAAAAACGGTAAATAATACCGTTTGTCAGCAATCCGAATTTAGCTTTTGACGTATGAAAATATCGTAATAGTTGACCGTCATGTAAATTAAGGTTTTGCGCCCAATGTTTACATTCAATCAGAATAATTGGATTGCCGTCTTTCATAATGGCGTAATCAATTTTTTCGCCTTTTTTCAACCCAATATCTGCAACGTATTCGGGTACTACTTCCAACGGATTGAATACATCGTAACCTAATGCCCGCAAAAAAGGCATAATAAAAGCGTTCTTTGTAGCTTCTTCCGTTTGCAACTGCTCTTTCAATTTCTCAACTCGGTCGCCCAACTGTTTTAATTCATCTTTAAAATCCATATCTATTTTTTTACTGTTATTTACTTGTTTATTTAATACCTACCATTCCCGAACTATGCTCCTTAACAACACAACCAATTACTAAATGCAAATGTACGATTGCATCAAGTGGAATGTCGATTGGTTGATGTATTAATGTACCGTCCGCATACGTTTCTTCATTGCTACTGTATGCCGTAACATATTCTTCTGATTTACCACGTTGCAGGCGTTTGGTTAGACGTACTTCGTTTGTTTCGATACAATAATTTTGCCCCCACGATATAATACGTTTATCGTAGATTTCTTTTAATACCAAAACACACCCAGACGGATATTCGTTCATACTGTCGCCATAATGACGAATGGCAGAAGTTGCATTTTTAAACCAATCGCCAGGTCTAATCCATTCACTTGGTTGGGAAACCGCAGACATATTGGCAACTGTTGAAGTACCACCAATGGAACTAACATCGTCATAGAACGGAATGACGGCTTCATCGGCTGTTTTATTTTCTTTTTTTTCAGATAGTAGCATTTCGCCTTTGCCTGTAAGTAGCCATTCCGAATTTATTTCGGGATACTTAGATATTATTTTATCTAACGTGTCTGATTTTACAGATGTTTTCTTTTGAGAACCTTTAAAATTACCATAAGTAACCCCAAGTTCTAAAAAAAATTTTTCATAAGAAACCGCCTTATAATCAGCGATTTGTATTATTCTTTCTTTTATGTTAGATATTTTTTTATCCATACTGTTGTTTTTTAGATATTTTTTTATCTATATTTGTTCCGTTAAACACAACGGATAATATAAAATGCACGAAATTACAAAAAAAAGAAGATGGAACGCAGATGCGGTTTCTATTTTATCTCAAAAGCGAGGTATATCAACCGAATACATCAGACAAGTATTGCGTGGCGACAAAAAGGGTGTGAAACCCGATGAAATCAAAAAAGAATACAAGCAAATCGACCGTGCTTTAAATAAAACGGTATCTAAAATCTTAAAAACTAATTAATAAAGAATTATGAGTAGCAGTCTAAAAATATCATCATCAGATGACCACAATATCGTTATCTTAAAAGGTTCTGACAACGGAAATTTCAAAATCAAATTTGTCAATGTCAATAGTTTTTATTTTCAACTGTATTTGTCAACGGATGACAATGAAATCTGTATTAATATGGATAAGGAAGAACTTTTAGAAACCAGAGATGTCATTGATGTTATTTTAAACAGGTAAAAAATAAATAATATGTATACAAAAATCAAATCATTTGAAGATGCTTGCACCAAGTTAGGTATAAGCACGCAATTACCCGATGTTTCTATGTTACGTGAGGCAAATCAAAAAGCCGTAATTGCTAATTACAAATTAGACATCATTCAAGAGGCAATCAATGCTGATTGGACAGCCGATTGGAATAATTACAATCAATGTAAATATTGCCCGTGGTTTGGGTTGTCTCGTTCGGGTGTCGGCTTTTCGTGCTACGGCTGCGTTTTCGTTGCCTCGCTTTCGGATGTCGGGTCTCGCCGTGTTTTTCCAAGTCGTGAAATTGCTAAATATGTAGGTCAACAGTTTATTGATTTATATAACGATGCAATGTTTATTCAACCAAACCTGTGATTTGCTTTCAAGGTTAATGGTTTCCCGAAAAGCAAAAGGCAAGCCGATGAAAGAAATACTTACATACGCCTCTCGTTCGATTCGATATATATAGGGAAATAGGGATGCAGGTTCGAATCCTGCTTCGGGAACAAGGCAATGAGCCTTATATACTACGGTAATCAATCCGTGAGCAGGGAGTTCACTAAGTTTTAACCTGCTGACACCTCGGAAAGACGAGGATTTTTAAAGTAAAAAAAGACAAAACAAAAAATGAATAACACACCAAATATAATCAAGTATCGCAACGAGTATTGGGCGTATCTGCCTTACTGCGTTGAGAATTTGGGTGTTACTTATATGTACATAGAAAGACATATAAAATCAGATAAAGACAATTATAAAAGTACCCGAATTGGTAACAAAATTTACATCGCCATAAACTCAGTACCAAAAAAACACCTGTTAGGCAATGAAGATTTCTTTGCGCAGGTTTGCGAGGTTGTGTATGACAGTCATGTTTTTAAATTACGTCAAGATTTTCACAATGCGTGTGACTATTCAACGGAGTTATGTAACGAGGCGTGGTATGAATACAAATCGGGGTTCAAAATCAGCCGTGAAAAAGCAAAAGAAATCGACCAATATGGTAATATCTTGTTGCAGGTTCAAAAATTCCCCTATTGGAATTATGGTGTGAACAAAGGCGACTTTATCCAACACGCTTTGGAAATCGGTCGGGGGTTGTGTAAGATGTTCATCTTCAAGAACCCGAAAAGTTTGCTGAATAAGTTGGCAAAAATGCCGTCTGATAAAGAAGAACTAAAAATGTGGCTGATACCGAAAAGCTACGGCAACACATCAGCTCGTATTTGGGGACGTGAAGAAAATAAAATGGTCAACACCAACACTGGCGAAGTTGCCAAAATAGACATTCACGAACGCATTGCTTTTTTCCATTGGATTAACATCGGAAAAGGGAACAAACTCAACAAAAGACAAGTTTACGACTATTATAAAGCAGAAATCGAAAGTTTAGGTTTACAGCCTGTAAGCCTTTCCACGATGAAAAGCTACATCAATAAACGCCGTATGTTCCTGTCATTGGAACGTGACGGAGAAAGCGAATTTAACGACAAATATGCTCCTTATGTTCCAGCTGAACGCTTAAAATACAGCGGTTCACAATGGAACGCCGATTATTCGGGAACAAAACTCGGATATTGGGGCAAAAAAAACGGCAAACCGCACGTTTATACCCTGCAAGTTTTGCGTATCATAGACACCGCCACAGGTTATTGGCTGTCGTATGCCATTGCAGACAAAAACGAATCACAAGAAACCACCATTGAGGGCTTTAAAAAAGCCATTGAACCGTTGCAAAAAACAGCATTTGAATTAATTACGGACAATGGTGGTTCATTTACAGGTAGTAAGGTTGCATTGCGATTGAGTAAATTATTTGTAAAGCATCGTAAAATACAACTCGGAAACAAACAGGCAAACCCTGCCGAAAACTTTGTAAGACGTGTTTCCGAACTTTCAAGAGAATTTGACAACTGGGTGCAGCTTGGTTTTGTGTCATCTTTTAAAAACAGTAACAGCGTTGCCAACGCCGATTATGCAAAACAAGGTGTGTTAGCATCAAAAGAAGATGCCATTGAACAATTGGAATATTTACGAGAACGTTGGAACGATGAAAAGGATTTGCGGACCAAAAAAACACGTTACGAAGCCTTTATCGAAAACCAACACCCCGATTTACAAGAATTGAGCAAGGAAAGCAGATTTTTTGCCTTTGCCAATCATACAGAAGTCAATGTGGCGGAATGTCGGGGCATCATAGCGGTTCAACTCAATTATGGCGAATACAAATATCAATTTGACGACTTCGGTTCGGCACTCGAAACGATTTCAAAGTATTGCACCGACCAAAAAATGAATGTCATTGTTGCTTATTCAGCAGAAGAAGCACACATATACAGCACCAAAGGCGACTATATCATGGCGTTGAAACGTGCAGGATTAACGCATAAATCGTTTGCCGAAAAAACATGGGAAACAGAAGAAAATTTGAACACCCATTTAGCACGAAAAAGCCATTTCAAAACAAATGCAAAAGAATTGACCGAGCAAATTGGTAGTGATGAATATGCCTATTTATTTGATGTAAAAGTGAATAACGAGGGCAAAAAGAAACAGGAACAGCGTGCCGAACACCGTGTAAACGAATTGACAAAATCGGCAAAACAAAAAGTGAATATAGAACAGGAAGAAACAGACATTGATGCGTTTGTTGAAGCCGAAATATTTAAAAGAATGTAAACAAAAACCCCGAAATAGGAATTTCGGGGCAAAACATAAAGGTTTTTTAATACACAAAACACAAAAGTATGGAAATACAACAGAAAAACAAAATCAAGGAGTTAATCCAAACCGAAAAACAACGGTTGGGTTCGTTTGCCAAAGTGGCAAAGAAATGCAATGTGTCGGAGGCGACCATTTCGTTAATCAGAAACGAAAAATGGGAAGACATTACCGATGAAATGTGGTTGCGTGTCGGGACGGCACTTAATTTTCGCCCCGATAATTGGGTGATTGCCAAAAACACACGTGATTACAAATTTGTGAGTTCGCTTTTAGCGAAAAGCAAAGACAAAAGTATGTTCTTAATTATTGCCAACGAGGCAGGCACAGGCAAAACAACAGGCTTATATCAGTTTTGTGCGGACAATGCAGAACAAGGGGCTTTTTACATTCAAGTTCGTGAATGGTCGGCACGTACATTCTTGCAAAAGTTTATGACCATGCTCGGATTGAACGAGCCAAAAGGCTACAAAACTGCTGATGAATTACTTGAAATCATCATTGAGAGCCTTTCGGAAAAAGCGTTAATGCAACCGATTGTGTGCATTGATGAAGCCGACAAATTAAAGCCGTCTGCATTGCGCCAACTGATTTATTTGTTCAACGCATTGGAAGATAGATGTGCATTTGTCATTGCAGGTACGGAAAATCTTACCAAAGAAATCGAACGAGGTGTGAAATACGCCAAAAAAGGCTATGACGAAATAGATTCACGTTTCGGGCGTGTGTCCTTTCCGTTGATTGGTGCGAACAAACAAGATGTAACGGTTATTTGTCAAGCGAATGGCTTGTTTTCCGATGCTTTGATAGCTGAAATATGGGCAGAAGTAGGAACAAAATACAAGTCGCTCAATAACGGTAAACGTGAGCTTGTTTGTAGTGATTTACGCCGTTTAAAACGAGTAATCCAACGAGAACAATTAATACAAAAAGTAGCATAATGGGAATAATTTTTTTAGTAATCAATTGGTTAAAAAACAGGAAAAATGAAAGAAACGATAATCAACACACAGCGAACGAAATTCGAGTGCAATCGACAGTCGATAGAAACGGCAATCGGATTTTCCACATTCGCATACAATAGCTTTCAGTTTGAAAGTGGTTGTCAATTTTTGGAAGAGCGTTTTCCACACGGAACGGAATACGCCAAGTATTTTGAATTATACAGCCAATCACAAGCCTTTTGGAAGTGGTGGAAAGCCGAATGGTCTGTTTGGGAAGATGATTTAGTATCGTATGCCAAAACACACCAAATCAAGTTAAACCTTGGATTTTATAAAATGGATTTCAACCATACAAGAACGCAAAAACGTTTTGAAAGTAGTTTTCACAACCACTTTTTAAAGCATTTTCAATTTAGTAACAACTTAAAAAACAAATAAAAATGAGTGATTTAGAAAAACAAATCGAAACAGTCGTTCAAGCGGTCAAAGAACCCGAAACGATTGATGTAACCAAGCTATCCGCAATGGAGTTGGAAAAGCTACTGGCACAAAAGAAAAAGGAAGAAGCCGAACAACGTGCAGAACTCAAAGCGAAGTACGAAGAACAGCGTGACAAAACCGTTAAATTGATGATAGCGAGTGCTGTCGAAATAAGTGCGGCATTAACAGCATTCAAAGCCGAAATGCACCAACATTTTGACAGCTACGAAGAAATTTTGAACGAATACGGTGGTATCAGAAGTAATTCAAAAGGAGGTTTTCAATTGGTGTCATCAGACGGAACGTTGAAAGCCGTTCGCCGTCGCAATACGCAACCTGTTTGGGACGAACGTAGCGAAAAAGCAATCGAATTGATTAACGACTTTTTGCGTGATACTGTGAAGAAAAAGGACATCAAAATTTTTGAAATCCTGTTTTCATTCATTCAGAAAAACGATAAAGGCGATTTGGAATATTCCAAAGTGATGAACCTATTATCGCACAAAAACAAATACGATGACCCACGTTGGGTTGAGGGCTTGCAACTCTTACAAGAATCGTATTCAATCCAAATGCGTGCGTATGGATTTGAATTTTACAAAAAAGGCGCAGATGATAAATGGCAAAAAATAGAAATAAACTTTTCAGCATTATGATATTAGCACGACTTTTCAAACGTAAAAAGAAAACAGAACAAGCACCTGTTTTAAAAGGTCAAAAGCCTAAATTTTTAGGACGAACGGCTTACAAATACAAAGCACAATGCGCATTAACGTTCAATGGCGAAATCATACGAACGTTTGACACAACAATTAAGGGATATTCCCGAAAACAAGCGGTTGATAATGTAAACAAAGGATTTAAAGTAGAAGTTACAAAAATCCACCGCCTAAAAGCATAACCTGTCTTGGAGTTCTTCGGGGTTCGATTCCCCGAACAGGTCAAATAAAACAAATAAGATGTCAAAATACGCTGCATATTTCGCAATCGAACGCAAACTTCAACAACACGGATTTGATATGTCCCGAAATGAAGTGATTGGACAGTTCACAAACCAACGCAAAAGCCGTTTAACGGATTTGTCGCCGTTTGAATACGCCGAATTATTGCGTTGGATTAATAGTACATTTTTGTCATCAACTGAATTGAAACAGGAAGATGTCCAAAAAGATACAATGCGCAAAAAAATCATTGCGATTTTGTGTAAAATGGGCTACAAAACAACTGACGGACGTGCAGATATGCAACGAATTGGAGCGTGGGCAACCAAATATGGTAAAAGCCACAAACAGTTCAATGCGTACACCTACACCGAACTAACGCAACTTGTAACACAAGCGGAATTTATGTATAACGACTTTTTGAGTAAATTATGAAAATACGTGACTTAAAAAACTTAATAGAAAGGAATTTTGATGATGTTCATAAGTCGGTAGGCGTTGCGTTAGTTGATGCAGGATTTATGAAATACGCAAAATTGACTGCTGAAAATTATGATTTTTGGTGGTACGAGTGTGCCGATGTTAAGTCTGCTTGTAAAAAGAAATATACGTATGAATGGCTTGACTTGATACCTACTGCAAAATTCGAGTTAATCAAAGAATTTATTTCATTTCATCAAGAATATGAAAATGGATTTGGACTTTTGAATAACATCTTAAATATTGTTTCCGCAAAAAATGACGGCATCAATATAACAACAGGCAGGAAGTGTGTCGATGAAGTGGTCGAACTTTATTATTCGGGCAGGAAAAAACAACCAAAACAACTTCAATTATTTTAGACAATGAATACAACAACTTACATATCTATTTGCGGTTCTATTGGTGTTGAATACATTGACGGTGTATTCAATCAACTTGTTATTATTGAAATAGATAAGATTTCGTTTGATGTTTTACGACACGATTTTGAATTATTTGAAGAAGACATTGATTTAACCCTTTTTGTAAAGCAATAATGGCAGTAAACGAATACATAATAACCATTGCCAGCGTTGACGGAACTGCACGCTACAAAGTGCGTTACCGAAACGGTAAATTTTCACGCTTGGAACACGTTTACGGCGAACTTTCAAAAAGTCGGCACGAAAAGTTGATGCTATTATGTCCGCCATTGGAGCAACAAATGCCCGAAGTAGTAATCAAATACAAAACGATTACGGTTCATCAAGTTGAAAAGGTAAAATCAACCCATGAGTTGTTTATTGGCAAATATTGCGAATGGTACGAACAGCGATTTGGCTTGCAACCGATTATCAAACCAATGGACGCAGCAGCTTTGAAATTTGTCAAAAACGAACTGATAAAGTTAGCAGGAACAGACGAAGAAGCGGTTGTTATGTGGGATATTATTTTGTTGAATTGGGATAAACAAGACAAATGGTACACCTCGCAAACGGAACTGCCACAGATAAAAAGAAATTTGAACATCATTCTAAAAACCTTAAAAAATGGAAAATCTACCGAGCAAACAGGAAGAAATGCCAAAAATGTTTCAGATGATTACCGCCAAAAGTTCTAAATTGGAACTGATACGGACATTTAATTCATTGACAGTTTCAAAAATTGTTGCTGAACATTATCCGTGTGTCGGTGTGCTTGCCAAAAGCTACGGAAATGAAGTCGTTGAAAATTGCATTGCTGTAATTATAGCCGATTTAAACGAAACTTTTGACGGTGATTTGTCCAAAGAAAAGATTGATGAAATAACTATTGAAATCAATAGTAGTATGTTGCGTAATCATTCTTTAGAAAGCATTTTTTTAGCGTGTAAAAACCTTAAATCGGCAGACGTTTACGGTAAATTAACGGTCAACAAAGTGCTGAAAGAATTGCACAAAACGTTTAATGAAATTTCCGATGCAACCGCTTTGGTAAATTACAACAAGCATTTGGCAACAAAACACCACGAACCCCGAGAAACGGTACAAGAACAACGTAAAAAAGCAAGTCAAAAACTTAGCGAAGCAGTCGTATTTATGGAAATCCAAAAACAAATAAAGCAATGACAAGAAACCAACTTTTGCGTATTGCACGCATTCAGCAAATAGACTTGTTTTTTACAGAACGAGGGTTTTCACGTGAGTTCATTCACGACAGAATGGTTTATCCTACATTTTTGATTTCAAAACGAAGTTACAACACGTATTTGACAATAAATGCGAAGAAAATACTACGTGAAAAACACGGTATTGATTGGGAACAAGAACTTTCAAAATTACAACCTGTTGACTTCAACAAAATGATGGAGTGGTACAAAGATGTTGATTTATTACAAGTTCCCGAATATCTGTTAATGTTACAAGAAGGAGCGAAACGGTAAAAAAAACGGCAAAACAAAAGATGAAAAAGGATATAAACATATTGGAATTATTCTCGGGCATTGGTGGATTTGCAAAAGGATTTATGGATGCAGGTTTTACAATTAACGAGCATTATTTCAGCGAAATAGATAACCACGCCATTGCCAATTATAAATACAATTTTAAAAATTCAAAATATGTCGGTTCAGTTGAAACTATTCGAGGAAAAGAACTCGGAAACATTGATGTCATCACTTTCGGAAGTCCTTGTCAAGATTTCAGCATTGCAGGAAGACGTAAAGGACTTGATGGAGAAAGGAGCAGTCTTATCGGGCAAGCAATTCGGTTGGTTGATGAAATCCGACCAAGTATTTTTATTTGGGAAAACGTTAAAGGAGTGTTCTCCTCGAATGACGGCGCAGACTTTTGGGCAGTTATCGTTGCCTTTGCCAACCTTGGGAACTATCGACTTGAATGGCAATTGCTTAATACAAGTTGGTTTTTACCCCAAAATAGAGAGCGAATTTACCTTATTGGACATCTTGCAGGAAGAAGTGAGTGTGGAATATTTCCTTTCACAGAAAATGGTCAATTACTTGGCATCACGCAAAAAAAACAACCAGCATGGTTTCAAGCCCAAAATAGTTCAACAATAGGAACGCAGACAGGCTTGCGCTCAACGGATACTTTTGTTAATGTTCCATTAAAGTCAGGAACGCTAACAGGTGGAGGTAATTCGGGCGGTTTACATTCTGATATGACCACGATTGAAGTTGGCACATTTCGCACGCACAAAAGCGGTCAAGGATTCCGAAAAGTGCAATCCGACAACTGTCCGACCATTCCTGCCCGAGCAAGGGAAGACGGAAGTGGTATGCCTGTAATTGTTACACATTACGGACATAAAAACAAAGCTGCAAAAGTTTCGCAAATTGTACCAACGCTGAAAGCAGAAAGCCACGGACACGAACCAATGACAAAAACGAACAATAGTATTCGCCGTTTGACAGAAATTGAATGTGAACGTTTACAAGGTTTTCCCGATGATTGGACAAAATACGGTAATTACAATGGTTCTGTAAAAGAAATAAGCAAAACACAACGATACAAAATGTTGGGTAACGCCGTAACAGTTAAAGTGGTTGAAGAAATCGCAAAACGATTGAAAGTAAAAAATAAATAATATGATAGAGTTAATTTAAATTGAGTTTCATTCTTACGTTCAAAAGAATGGTGTTTATCCAAAGGTGATTATCTTAAATTATTTGGATTATAGGTTCTTAAACCTTGAATTTAGTCAACGAGTTAAGTCGCCTGTTACTCCTTTTATGAGGTGTGAAACTTATCGTGGAGTTCCTATTCGTAGGAGTTTAGATGTGAAATTAGGTAATTACGAATTTTATTAAAGACAATGTTTCAAGAATTATACAATAATCGTATCATTCGTGCAGACGGAAAGATAGTTACACGCTTGAATAAAGCCGTAAAATATAGAATTGACGGTTCTATTGAATGGTGTCATATTTACGATGAATACGGAAATATAAAAGAAGTAATAAAACAATAAATTAAAATTATGAAAGTAAAACCAATTTTATTTAGTACGCCTATGGTACAGGCGATTTTAGAGGGTCGAAAAACGCAAACAAGACGAATTATCAAACCGCAACCAATTAAACGATTTGCACAAGATGGATTTTCGTTTTATCATATTCCTAATGTAGGAGCTATTGACGAAACGCTGAAACATAATAAGAAAGCAAAATACGTTGTTGGCGATAGTCTTTGGGTGCGTGAAACTTGGTGTAATTTAGAAGAAAGCAACCCTCCAAAAGTGGAATACGCCTATAAAGCTGATGATTATACACATCAACCAAAATGGAAGCCCTCAATATTCATGCCCAAAGAAGCGTGTAGATTGTTCCTAAAAGTTACCAATGTACGAGTTGAAAAATTGCAAGACATAAGCGAAGAAGATGCTAAATCAGAGGGTGCTTTTGACATGAATTGTGGAGTTAATGGAAAAACATTATACAAAAGTGGTTTTCAATCTCTTTGGGAATCTATTAATGGCAAAGAAAGTTGGAAATCGAACCCTTATGTTTGGGTTTATGAATTTAAACTAACTAAAAAACCAAATAATTTTTAACTTTGCACACAAAATTACAGAATATGAAGAAGTTATTATTGATAATGCCGTTGGTGTTTTTGTTTGGGTGTGGCGATGACAGTAATGTTACGGCGGACGGTTCTAAAACGACAGAACAATCATCAAATTGGGAATACAGTCAAGAAACTGATGAAATGGACGACCATACAAACTATTATGCCACTGCAACATCTAAGAATACTGCAAGTATTCGGATTGCTGACATGGAAGAACACATGACAATAACTGTTCGTAATCGTGGCGAAGAAAACGATGTTTTATTGGCGTTTGATGAACTGATTGGGTTTGTATCCGATTTAACAGCCAGTGTACGAGTTCGGTTTGATGATGAAAAAGCGGAAACGTACGAATGTTCACTTCCTGCTGATTATTCCCCAACTACGATTTTTATTGACGAGGCAGATAAATTCATTGCAAACTTGAAGAAAGCTAAAAAAGTAAAAATTGAAGCTACGTTAATTGACAACGGTACACAAGTATTGGAATTTGATGTTGACGGCTTTAAATGGGAACATTAACACTTGAAAAAAACAGATAAGTAAGGGCGGTTTTTCCGCCCTTTTTTATTATTTAAAAGGTGGTATTGTACTCAAATCTAATTTGATAGACATTTGACCATTGTGTGTTATAGCCATTTTTCCAACGCCACCAGGCTTTATTACGTGTTGTGAAATAGTACCATCATTTAACACCTCCAATGCCGTAATATTTGACGAAGTATCTTTTGGTAAATTAATAAAATCAATAAATTGTTCGGGCGGTGTTGGTAACGTCATCCAACTTCCATTCCAATAACCTTTCAAATGATAATATCCCAAAGTGTCTTTCATGTACTGTGGTTTTCCCAACAATGAGTGCGGTGTTTCATACATTGCGCCAGGAATATCTTGCCAAGCAGTAGGTTCGTACAAATTATATTTTTGACCCACAAATGTATTTACAATATCTTTAAAACCGTCTTCAAATGTATTGTTTGCATCGGTTTTCAGAATAAAATACCTGTTCTTTGTGGTGTTATCGGCTTTGATATAACTACCAACAGGCACGGTGTATTCAACAGATGTTTCGTAAATATCCGTAATGTTTTTTGAACCACCTTGTAAATATTCTCGGGTATCGTGCTGAATAGACGGAACGATGTAAATAGTAGCGTTCGCTGACGTGTGTCCTGCAAAACTATGCAGGTGTCCGTCTATCATTACAATTCCTTCCGAAAAGGTATAATTACCACCGCTTAATGTTCTTTGTACACCGCTGACAATACCTGTTCCGCCTGCCAACAATCCTGTTTCGATTGCTTTATACAATTCGTCTTGCAGATTAATCCAATCATCGCCGAACCACTTTCTAACGCCTGTATCTTGTACTTGCTTTTTCATTTTATTTTGTTTTTAATTGTTACTAATTATTGTGCTAATTCCAAATTGCGAATGGTTCTCAAAAGCATCTCGTTAAACCAATTTTCCATTTCCTTAGCATCCATTTTGCCCAATGTGGTGTTTGCCGTGTTGATACCACCTTTCACAAACGAATCAATGTTTACCGTGATGTTTTTCGTTTCTTGACCTGCGCCTGTTACTTTTGAAACTTGGTCGCCTGTCGAAGTGCCTTTACTGCCTTTGCCATTCTTCTTTTTATCCTTTTCATTTTTGTTGTCATACAAACTTTTAAACACTTTATCATCAACCTTATCGGATTTACCTTTTCCACTTTGTTTTTTAGCGTTGTCAACATTCGCTTTGTGTTGTTTTTCGGCAGGTGTTTTTTTCGCTTCATCAGGAACTAAGTTTAAATTTTTGCGTATTTGGGCAATTTTATCAACGCCTTTTCCTGCAAGGTAACTCAACCCTGGTATTTTAGCCAACATTTTTAAAAGTTGTTGTACAGGGTACAAAACCGCATCTAATAAAACTATTCCAATGCGTTTCAATCCTGCCAAAATACCACCTTTTGAAAAGGCATCAGAAACAGATTGCCAATTGCGTTTGAGAGCCATGATACCGTTTATCAACCAACCAACGGGACCCATAAGCATCAACATCGTTGCACCCCAACTTTCGTATTTTTTGATTGACATGACAACCAAGGCGATAAGTCCTGCAATGGCTACGATAATTAAACCAATAGGGTTTGCGAGCATAGCGGCGTTCAATGAAAGCATTGCTGTTCGCCACGCCCCTGTTGATGCTGTTGCTACCCAGTTCCATGTGTTTTGTAATACGGTTGCCATTTTTTGACGGCTCAACATGGTTGTAACTGCCCAACCTGCTGCATTAAACGCCCACATCACGGCTGTTTTGGCTATCGTACCCACTTTTAACAATTTATCCCACAGCACTTGTATTTTTGTTTCCTTGGCAAGCCATTTAGTACGCAATGCCGCAATACCTGCGTGAATGTTATACGCAATGATTGCACCTGTAACCACGCCAATTATACCTGCCAAGCCCCAAAGTATCGGGTTTCCATTTGAAAATTCTTGAACGAGCCATTGAAAGGTTGGTACGATGCCCTCAATGGCTTTTGTGAGAAAGTCAATGGCAGGTATCAGCATGGGTTGTAACACTCCGTACAACTCAATTAATGTTGTACTAAAAGCGTCCATCATGCTGGATAATTTACCACCAAATGTTTGGCTCATTTTGTCTGCCATTCCATGAAACGCACCGCCCTCAGCCGTTGCAGATTTGAACGCCGATTCGACCATTTCAAACGAAATTTTACCCTCAGACATTTGGTCTTT
>DAOMPZ010000044.1:0-17744 GCA_035445045.1 Crocinitomicaceae bacterium
GACATCGGTTTCACGCTTTGATATTTACATGGATCCAACTGTTGCCAAACAAGAAGATTTTGACCGTTACCTACCCGATTTGTGCATCGGTTTACACAAAATGTTTCCCGATGTTTCGGCGCGTGAATTTGAGCTTAAAATCCGTCGTGGACGTGTCAAAAAATTTCGTTATTTGTTGATTAGAAAGAATGTTTCCAACGGCGAAAGAAAGCAAATTAGCAGTTTGCCACTTTTCAATTTGGGACGTTTTAAAGGTGGTTTTATTGACAACGAAGAAGAAACCGTACGCAAAAGACCACACGGCGAAATGTTGAAACGAACGTTGGGTTATTATCAACCTGCTAAAGCCAATCAAAAAGAATTACGCGTCGGAATTGAAGGTGCTTTTTACGATTATTTGGTTGGAAAACCTGGTCAAGAAGTTGAGCAACTGCTTTCCACAGGTTGGAAAAAAACAGGTAAAATCGTAAGCGAAGGATTGGAGGGCGCAAATATTGTCACGTCCATTGATGCCGAAGTACAAGAAGTAGCACATAACGAATTGTACAACCAGTTAGTAAAATATAACGGAATTTCAGGTTCAGTTATCGTCATGGACGTAAAAACAGGATTTGTGAAATCGGTTGTCAACTTGTCGAGAGATGAAAAAGGCAATTATCACGAGGCTTACAATCACGCTATTGGAACACGTGAAGTTCCTGGCTCGACTTTTAAATTAGCATCGTTAATGGCGGCTTTAGACGACGGGAAAATTAAACTATCAGACACTGTGCGTGCGACACCTGAATATAAATTTTTCGGTCAAACCTTACGTGAAGCAAAAATGCACGATTACGGCAAAATCACAATACGTGAAGCCTTTGAAAAATCGTCAAATGTTATCTCGAGAATTATTTACAAAGCCTACAAAGACAACCCCAAACAGTTTACCGACCATTTAAAATCATTCGGACTAAATATGCCTTTAGGTTTGGATATTTCGGGCGAGGCAACACCTATTTTGAAAGAACCAGGCATGGACGGTTGGTGGGCTGCCTCTATCGCTTGGATTGCTGTTGGTTACGAAGTGCAAATGACGCCGATGCAAGTTTTGGCTTTTTACAATGCTGTTGCCAACAATGGAAAAATGGTCAAACCGCAATTTGTCAAAGAAATTATCCGTGGAAATGAAGTCGTGCAAAAATTTCAACCAATCGTTCTGAAAGAAAAAATCTGCACAGACAACACCTTGATACAACTACAAGATTGCTTGAAAGGCGTTATGACGGACGGTACAGGAAAATACTTGACCTCATCATATTTTACAGTGGCAGGAAAAACAGGAACAGCGCAAGTTTTGAATGACAACAACAAATACGGCAAACAAGGCGAAGACCGCTATTTGGCATCGTTTGTTGGTTATTTCCCTGCGGAAAACCCCATTTATTCGTGCATCGTGACCATTACTGCAAACGGCGATAACATTTATGGCGCAACGGTTTCGGGGAAAGTGTTTAGTGCGATTGCCAACAAAGTCTATGCGTCACATTTAAAATACCACGATGCCATCAACGAAACAAAAAAAGAAGGTTTGAACTTGCCGACGGTCAAATCGGGATATTCCAAAGATATTTCAACGGTGTTAAATTACTTGAATATTCCGTATGGTTTGAACCAAAATGATGATTGGGTAACAGCCGAACACACCTTGTCAAAAATTGAGCTGCACCAAAAATTAGTCAGCAAAGATTTAGTTCCAAACGTTGTTGGAATGACAGCAAAAGATGCGACCTATTTAATGGAATCCGCAGGTTTGTACGTGCAGTTAAAAGGCTACGGAAAAGTAAAATCGCAGTCCATTCCTGCCAAAGAACCTGTTGCAAAATATGTAGGAAGTCCCATAATTTTAATTTTAGAATAGCATGATTTTAAAAGACTTATTATACGGTGTATCTATTATTTCGGCAAAAGCAGACAGAAATGCCGATGTCCAATTATTGACGTTCGACTCACGTGAGGCAAACGAAAATACGCTATTTTTTGCCGTAAAAGGCTTTGCAAATGACGGACATGATTACATTGCCAAAGCGATTGAGCAAGGTTGCAAGCAGATTGTTTTGGAATACGGTTTTGAAAATTTACCCGATGACGTAGCCTATATTCAAGTGGATAATTCGGCGAAAGCATTGGGAATTATGGCTTCTAATTTTTACGGAAATCCAAGCGAACAACTCAAATTAGTTGGCATAACAGGAACAAACGGCAAAACCACTACCGCAACGTTAAGTTATGAACTTTTCAAAAACTTGGGATACAAAGTTGGCTTGCTTTCTACGGTTGTCAATAAAATTGGCGACGAGGAAATTCCGTCTACGCACACAACACCCAATCCGATTGCGCTCAACAAATTGTTGGCACTGATGGTGGAAGAAGGTTGTACGCATTGTTTTATGGAAGTGAGTTCGCACGCCATTGTACAACAACGCATCGCAGGTTTGGCGTTTGACGTAGCTGCGTTTACCAACATCACACACGACCATTTGGATTATCACCAAACGTTTAAAGCGTACATCGAGGCGAAAAAAATGTTTTTCGATAATTTGAAAAGTTCAGCACAAGCGATTACCAATGCCGATGATAAAAACGGAATGGTGATGCTACAAAACACTAAGGCAAAAAAATACACATACTCGCTGAAATCCGTTTCAGATTTCAAGGCGAAAATCATTGAAAATCAATTTTCGGGATTGGTGCTAAACTTAGACGGAAACGAATTTTGGACACAACTTATCGGCAATTTCAATGCGTATAATTTGCTATTGGTTTATTCCATTGCCATTTTGTTGGAACAAGATAAAATGGAAGTTCTGACAGCGTTAAGCAATTTAAAATCTGTCGAAGGTCGCTTTCAATACGTGGTTAGTAAAAATAAAATTACGGCTATTGTCGATTACGCACACACGCCCGATGCCTTGGAAAATGTTTTAAAAACCATCACAGATATTCGCACGAAAAACGAAAAAGTGATAACCGTTGTCGGCTGTGGTGGCGACAGAGATAAGGCAAAACGTCCCGAAATGGCAAAAATCGCTTGTAATTTCAGCGAGCAAGTTATTCTCACGTCGGACAATCCACGCTCAGAAGACCCAAACGAAATTATTGCCGAAATGCAAGTTGGTGTCGAACCGCATAATTTCAAAAAAGCATTGGCGATTGTGGACAGATACCAAGCCATTAAAACTGCTTTCGCTTTGGCACAACCCAATGACATCATTCTGATTGCAGGCAAAGGACACGAAAAATACCAAGAAATAAAAGGTGTCAAACACGATTTTGATGACATGAAAATTATTAAGGAATTATTTGAGGAACTGTAAAATGAGCAAAGAAAACGTACTAAAGATATTTGAACAAAATAACAATAACCCGAGTTTCAGTTTAGAGCCGTCAAAACTCTTAACGCTGAACTCTTAACTCTTAACTAAAATGTTGTATTATTTATTTGATTATTTAGAACAATTTAATTTCCCAGGAGCGAGATTGTTTCATTACATTTCGTTTCGTGCAAGTATGGCACTGATTTTTTCGTTGGTCATTTCGATTGTTTTTGGTGGGAAAATCATACGTTTTATTCATGCGAAACAAATCGGCGAAACCGTTCGGGATTTGGGTCTGAAAGGACAAAACGAAAAAGCGGGAACGCCAACCATGGGTGGTCTAATCATTTTGGCAGCAATTATCATTCCGACGTTGTTGTTTGCTAAAATCCACAACGTTTACATTGTAACAATGTTGATTGCAACAGTTTGGCTGGGCGCAATTGGCTTTTTGGACGATTACATTAAAGTTTTCAAGAAAAACAAAGAAGGTCTAAAAGGGAAATTTAAAATTGTTGGGCAAATTGGCGTTGGTATAATTGTCGGTTGTATTTTATATTTCAACGACAACGTAAAAGTACACAAACAAGTGCCAAGCGATTACAAATTAACAGCCGAAGAACGTGTTGTAACCAAAGACCACAGCGAATTTGAAAAAGACAAAAATCACAAATGGATTGAAACACGTGACATGACCACAACCGTTCCTTTTTTGAAAGGTAATGAGTTTAATTACAATTGGTTAGTGGGCGATTTCGTTAAATCATACGGTTGGATTATTTTCATTCCCGTTGTAATTTTGATTGTAACAGCCGTATCGAACGGAGCAAATATCACAGACGGTTTGGACGGTCTTGCTGCAGGAACATCGTCGTTTATTGGACTTGCGTTGGCGATTTTGGCGTATGTCAGTACGAACGTACGTTTCGCTGATTATTTGGACGTGATGTACATTCCGCATGCCGAAGAACTCGTAATTTTCATTGCAGCGTTTGTTGGAGCAACAGCTGGATTTTTGTGGTATAATTCTTATCCTGCGCAAGTTTTCATGGGCGATACAGGAAGTTTAGCAATCGGTGGAATTATCGCTGTTTTTGCGATTTCAATTCGCAAAGAATTACTCATTCCTGTTTTGTGTGGTGTTTTCTTGATTGAGAATTTATCCGTGATGTTACAGGTTTCGTATTTCAAATACACCAAGAAAAAATATGGCGAAGGAAGACGCATTTTCCTCATGTCGCCTTTGCATCATCATTACCAAAAGAAAGGTATTCACGAGGCAAAAATCGTTGCTCGCTTTTGGTTGGTAAGTATTCTTTTGGCAGTTATCACAATCGTAACACTTAAAGTAAGGTAATCATGGAAGCGTTAAATAAAAAAAATCATTGGGAAAATATTTACTCCACCAAGCAACCAAACGAGGTTAGTTGGACACAAAGCATTCCACAAACTTCGCTCGATTTCATTCATTCGGCTAATCTTGACAAGAAAGCTAATATCATTGACATCGGCGGTGGCGACAGTAAATTGGTTGATTTCTTACTTGATGAAGGATTTGAAAATTTGTCGGTACTTGACATCAGCGAGGAAGCACTTGCAAGAGCGCAAAAACGACTTGGCGCAAAAGCATCTAACGTTAATTGGATTGTGAGTGATATTACGGAATTTGAACCAACAGCAACGTATGATTTTTGGCATGACAGAGTTGCATTCCATTTCCTTACAACCGAAGAGCAAATAACAAAATACCTTTCTACAGCCAAAAAAGCAGTAAAAGAAAACGGTGTTGTTACCATTGGAACATTTAGCGAAAACGGACCGAAAAAATGTAGCGGACTTGATATTAAGCAATATAGCGAAACAGCATTGGTAAACGAATTGGCAGATGGTTTTGAAAAAATAAAGTGTATTACAGAAAATCATACAACGCCATTTGACACGACACAAAACTTTTTGTTTTGCAGTTTTAAACGAATGAATTAATGAAACCAGACGGAGCAAAAAATATTATCATTTTGGGTGCTGGCGAAAGCGGAGTAGGCACTGCTATTCTTGCAAAAAAGCAAGGCTGGAATGTCTTTGTTTCTGATTTCGGAAAAATCAAACCTTCTTTTCAAGCGGAATTAAACGAATTAGGCGTAAAATGGGAACAAGAACAACACACTGAAACCGAAATTTTAAACGCTGATTTGGTTGTCAAATCACCTGGTATTCCCGAAAAAGCACCAATTATTAAAAAATTGCGTGAAAAAGGTGTCAAAATTATCTCTGAAATTGAATTTGCAGGCTATTACACCAACGCCAAAATGATTTGCATTACAGGAAGTAACGGTAAAACAACTACCACGATGTTGACGTATCACACGTTTAAAAAAGCAGGTTTGAACGTTGGTTTGGCAGGCAATGTCGGTCAAAGTTTGGCAAAACAAGTCGCAGAAAATAATTTCGATTACTTCATCTTGGAATTAAGCTCTTTCCAACTCGATGATATGTACGAATTTAAAGCAGACATCGCCATTTTGTTGAATATCACGCCCGACCATTTAGACCGATACAACTACGAAATGCAAAACTATGTCGATGCGAAATTTCGTGTCACACAAAACCAAACGTCAGCAGATTATTTTATCTACAACGCTGATGATGAACTTATTGTAAAGGAAGTTGCAAAACGTGTTTTACCAATGCAAAAAATTCCTTTTTCAATTAAAAGTGAGCAAACAAATGGAGCTTACTTAAAAGACGAACAACTAATAATAAACATAAAAAATCAATTCACTATGTCAATCCACGATTTAGCTTTGAAGGGCAAGCACAACGCCCAAAACTCGTTAGCATCAGGTCTAGCGTCACGTTTAGTAGAAATCAGAAAAGAAACCGTTCGAGATTCTTTTTCCGACTTCGTTAATGTCGAACACCGTTTGGAATTTGTAGCCAAAGTTCACGGTATCGAATTTATCAACGACTCGAAAGCAACCAACGTCAATTCTACATGGTTCGCTTTGGAAAGCATGGACAAACCAACTGTTTGGATTGTCGGCGGTGTCGATAAAGGTAACAATTACGACGAGTTAAAAGAATTAGTAAAAGCCAAAGTAAAAGCAATTATCTGCTTGGGCGAAGACAATCAAAAAATCATCGACTCGTTTGCAGATGTTGTGGACACGATTGTTGAGGCGAAATCAGCGGTCGAAGCCGTTGGTTTTGGGTATCAATTAGCCAAAAAAGACGAAACAGTCTTGTTGTCGCCTGCTTGCGCATCTTTCGATTTGTTTGAAAGCTACGAAGACAGAGGAAACCAATTTAAAGCCGCTGTACGAAAATTGTAATCCCACCAAAAGCCTTTGCTATGGAAGAAAAAAGAGCATTACAAACGGAAATTGTTGCAACGGACAACCCAAAAGCGATACGCTATTTTGGTAGTTTAAAACCGCATGGAAAGGTTTTGGGAAACAACATTTTTACGTTTCATTCGCCAAATTTGGAAGAACTTGCCAATACGCTAAATAGTTTTCCCAAACCTGTTTTTTGGATTACAAGCGATAACTTTTTGATGTCACCATTAGTCAAAAATGTACTGGGAACACATAATATTATTGTCATTTCGGAAGAAAAAACAAAACAACTTTATCCTGTTTTGAATTTACACGAATTGCAAGATTTTCTAACAGCAAAAGCCAATCTAAACGCCATGATTTTAATCAGTTGTAACGAAGTTGACACCGAAAAATACAGCGCATTGATTGACGACATTATTTCAACAAATAAAAAGTATGTTAATTAAATTTATAAATAGATTAAAAGGAGACAAAGTGATTTGGGTGATTACACTCGTCATGCTGTTTTTTTCGCTTTTAAGTGTTTATAGTTTTGTGCCGATACTTGTAAAAGTTGAGGGCGGAACACCATTCAAATATTTGACAAAGCATTTTATCTACGTGATAATTTCCGTCATTGCGATGCTGTATGTTTTAAAACTTCCCTCGGTATTTTTTAATAAAATTGCTACATTCCTGCTGATTGTCAGCGCAGGTTTGCTCGTTTACACACTCTTTTTCGGACACAAAGTAAATGGCGCAGGACGTTGGATTTCCATACCTTTTGTGTCGCTTACCTTCCAAGCATCGGACGTTGCCAAGCTCGCTGTCGTCTTGTATTTGGGCAAAATGTTGGATAAAAAACAAGCTGTTCTTAAATCGTGGAAAGAAGGCTTTTTACCCATATTGTTGCCTGTAATACTCATTTGTGGATTGATTGTCAAAGATAATTTTTCGACAGCCGCCTTGCTTTTTATGGTTGCTGTAATATTGATGTTTATTGGAAATGTACCGATTACAAAACTACTGACAACCTTTGCTGTTATTGGCTTATTGGGGGCTTCGGTTGTTTTACTGCATAAAGCATTGCCTGATGCTAATTTGTTACCTCGTTATCAAACGTGGGAAAACCGACTTTTTAACCGCTACTCGGACAAAGCCGTTGACGATGAGAATTACATTTTAAACAACGCCCAAGCTAAAAATGCCGAATTGGGAATTTACAACGGGGGCGTGTTCGGACAAGGTGTCGGCGACGGAAAGGTGAAAGAATTTGTTCCCGAAGCGTATGCCGATTTTTACTACGCAAGTTTTGTCGAAGAATTTGGATTTATCGGAGCGATAATTTTAGTGCTTTTCTATTTGATTTTATTTCTGCGCATGGTACGTATTGCTATGAAAGCCGAAAAACTGCACGAAAAAATTACCGTCGTCGGTATTGGAATAATCATGATGACGCAAGCATTGATAAATATGCTTGTTTGTACAGGTGTTTTCCTTGTGACAGGTCAAAATATGCCGTTGCTTGCCATGGGTGGTTCGGCGATGATTATGACGTGTATTAGTATTAGTATTGTGCAAGGAATTGCAGCAAAATATAATAAACTTGCCAAAACGGAAAAAACGGAAAAAACCGAAGAGGTCAATCCAAAAGAAGAAGATAATCCTTTGTTGAACGAAAAAATAGCAATGGCATGAGTATCGAGCGCATTATTATATCGGGTGGCGGTTCGGGAGGACATATTTTTCCTGCCGTGGCGATTGCTAACGAAGTGAAAAGACGTTATCCGAACGCTAAAATTTTATTTATTGGCGCAAAAGGGAAAATGGAAATGGAGAAAGTTCCCGAGGCAGGTTACGAAATTATCGGCTTACCGATTTCGGGTTTGCAACGCAAATTGACATGGAGCAATTTCGTACTTCCATTTAAGTTAATCGCCAGCTTTTTGAAAGCAATTTCCATTGTCAAAAAAGTCAATCCGCAAATTGTGGTGGGCGTTGGTGGCTATGCCAGTGCGGCAGCGATGTACGCAGGAAGTTTTTGCAAAAAGCCTGTTTTAATCCAAGAACAAAATAATTTTCCAGGGAAAACCAACAAAACCATGGCGAAAAAAGCAGCTATTTTTTGCACCGCTTATGACGGTTTGGACACCTATTTTGACAAAAATAAAATCGTTTTGACGGGTAATCCTGTTCGTTCGGAAATGGTGGACATTGACGGTAAACGTGACGAAGCGATTACGTTTTTCAACTTAGACCCGAACAAAAAAACGGTGTTGGTCGTTGGTGGCTCGCTTGGTGCAAGAACACTTAACGAATCCGTTGCCGAAAAATTAGATTTCTTTGAAAATTCGGATATTCAAGTGATTTGGCAATGCGGAAAAGCATCGTTTCAAAAAATGCAGGCAGTTGTTGCGGAAAAACAACCGAAAAATGTGCATTTACATGAATTTATCAAACGCATGGATTTGGCGTACTCCGTTGCTGACGTTATCATTTCACGTGCAGGCGCAATCGCTATTTCGGAATTATGTATCATCGGAAAACCAACGATTTTAGTTCCTTCGCCTTTCGTTGCCGAAGACCACCAAACAAAAAATGCCATGGCGCTTGTGGCGAAAAATGCAGCGATTTTAGTCAAAGATGTGGAGGCAAAAGAAAAATTAGTTGATACCGTTTTTGCACTTGTGGAAGATAATACGTTGCAAAATACGCTCAAACAAAATATTACAGCATTAGCCAAACCACATGCTACGGCGAGCATCGTAGATGAAATTGAAAAATTGATTAACAAATGAAAACTGTTTTAGGAAACTACACAAGCGTTTATTTTTTGGGCATTGGCGGTATCGGAATGTCTGCCTTGGCACGTTATTTCAATTTATCAGGAATTTCGGTCAGCGGTTACGACAAAACGCCTTCGCCTTTGACCGAAACCTTGGAAAAAGAAGGTATCAACATTCATTTTGAAGATTTTGGAGCAGACGTATTAAAGCAAATTGGAACTCCCGAAAATACATTAATCGTTTACACGCCTGCCATTCCGAAAGACCATAAAGAATGGAATGTTTTGAAAGAAAACAATTTTAAAATCATCAAAAGAGCCGAGGTTTTGGGCATGATTACACGTTTTTCCAAAGGTTTGGCAGTTGCAGGAACACACGGAAAAACAACAACGAGTACACTTTTAGCACATTTGTTACATGAAACGGTTGGTTGCAATGCGTTTTTGGGCGGAATTTCATCGAATTACAACACGAATTATTTAAGCTCGGAAAGCTCTCCGTTTACAGTGATTGAAGCAGACGAATTTGACCGAAGTTTTTTACAACTTTCGCCTTTTGCAAGTATCATCACTTCTGCCGACCCCGACCATTTGGACATTTATGGCGATGCCGAAACGTTCCGTTTAGGTTTTGAAGAATACGCCAAAAAAATTGACAAAGACGGTTTTTTAATTGTCCGAAAAGGAATTGAATTACAAACATCTGCAAAAACGTTTACGTATGCTGTTGGTAATAGCGAAGCGGATTTCAACGGACACAATCTGCGCTACGAAAACGGACGATTTTTGATAGATGTTACACTTCCTTATGAAGTGATGACAGATGTTGAATTGGGTCTTCCAGGGTGGCACAATGCCGAAAATGCCGTTGGTTGCATCGCATTATGTTACCAATTAAATTTGGATTTAGAAGCCATTCGAGAAGGTTTAAAAACATTTAAAGGTGTTAAAAGACGCTTTGAATATCATTTTAAATCGCAAAATTTAATTTATATTGACGATTATGCGCATCACCCAACCGAATTGAAAGCCTTGTTGGGTTCGGTTAGTTCGCTTTATCCCGATAAGAAAAAAATTGGTATTTTCCAACCGCATTTATTTACCCGAACACGGGATTTTATGGACGGATTTGCCGAGCAATTAAGTCGTTTGGACGAATTGATTTTATTGCCAATTTATCCAGCGAGAGAATTGCCGATTGCAGGAATAACAAGTGAAATTTTGTTGGAAAAAGTAACGTCAGCAAACAAAAAAGTGCTTTCCAAGGAAGAAACAATTGCTTATTTAAAAGATGTAAAAGCAGGTGTTGTACTGACCATTGGCGCAGGCGACATCGACCGTTTAGTTCCCGAAATCACGCAGAATTTTAAAAATAATGTTTAATCTTTTTAACCGCAAAGAACACCAAGAAAAAAGAATACGATTATACCGAAAATTGTGTTCAAAAATAGATGAAATACGAGGCGTTGAAAATGAGGTAAAAGGAGTGTACGAAAAGTACATGACTTTTGCCGAAATTTGATAACAACGAAGTAGTTCGCTATTATTTGAACACACTAAAAAAGAAATAAAATGAAAAAATGGCTTAAAATAGTATTTGGAATTTTGGCTTTCATCTTAATGATTGTCGGGATTGTCTATGCGCAACAAAAGCAAAGTCAAGCCACGATGAACGAACCCGAAATTATCATTCGTATCAAAGACGAAAATTCGTTAATTTCCAAAGAAGAAGTCAACGAATATTTAAAAATCAACGATTTATTTCACGCAGGAATGACCTTTGAGCAAATTGATTTTGACAAAATTGAGCGTGAATTAAAAAATATGTCGCAAATTTTAGATGTTAAAGTTTATGCGCAAATTGGTAACGATTGGAAAATTAACATTTTGCAAAAAAAGCCGATTGTTCGTGTTTTTAATTCCAAAAATAAATCGTATTACATTGATGAATTTGGAAGTATCATAAAATCAGATGTTTATCACTCTTCAAAAGTATTGGTTGCCAACGGAAATATTACGGACGATAAACGTGTATTCGGCTCAAAGTCAATTATTAACAGCGATAGTTTGAAAACTATTTCTTCGTTGCATCAAATCTATCTGATTTCGAAGTACGTTTGTAACAATCCTTTTTTGTCGGCGCAGATAAGTCAGGTCTATTTACGAGAAGACGGCGATTTTATTCTTGTTCCACAAATTGGCGACCAAGTGATTGTATTTGGAACCGCTCATTCGGAAAGTGAAATAAAGCGTAAGTTTGAAAAACTCTCTACTTTTTATAAAGAGGGAATTACTTACGAGGGTTGGGATAAATACAAAGAAATTAATTTAAAATACAGCAAGCAAATTGTTTGCAAAAAGAAATAAAAACAAAGAATATGTCAATAGTAGTAGGACTTGATATTGGAACAACAAAAATTGCCTGTTTCGTTGGTGTTAAAAATGAACACGGAAAAATTGAAATCATTTCTATGGGACAATCCGACTCGCTCGGTGTCGCTCGTGGTATGGTTGAAAACATCGACAAAACGGTTGCATCTATCCAAAAAGCGGTTGCGATAGCGCAAGAAAAGGTATCGGATAAACGCATTGAGTTTGTTTTTGCTGGTATTGCAGGGCAACACATCAACAGTCTTCAACACAGAGGAATGTTGACACGTGACAATCTAGACACAGAAGTTACGCAAGCCGAAGTCGATAGATTAATCGAGGATATGTCTCGTTTAGCAATGCCTCCAGGTCAAGAAATTATTGACGTTATTCCACAAGAATACATCATTGATGGCGTAAAAGGAATTTACGACCCGATTGGTTGCCCAGGCGCACGTTTGGAGGGAAATTTCCACGTAATTACAGGACACGTTCAGGCAGGAAAAAATATCACACGTTGTATCGACCGTTCGGGATTAAGCGCAAAAGACATCATTTTAGAGCCATTGGCATCTTCCGCAGCGGTATTGATGGACGATGAAAAAGAAGGTGGTGTGGCATTGGTGGACATCGGTGGTGGAACAACAGATATTGCCATTTTCGCAGACGGTGTTATTCGCCATACAGCTGTAATTCCGTTGGCAGGAAACATCATTACCGAAGACATTAAAAACGGTTGTAGCATTTTAAAATCACACGCCGAAAAATTAAAAGTTCAATTTGGTAGTGCGTTGGCAAATGAAACACAAGATAACGAAATCGTTTGTATTCCAAGTTTTAAAGGAACAGCACCAAAAGAAATTAATGTTAAGAATTTAGCACGCATCATTCAAGCGAGAATGGAAGAGATTTTTGAGTGTGTCGCATTGGAAATCAAAAAATCGGGATATAACAACAAATTGCACGCAGGAATTGTCTTAACAGGCGGTGGCGCACAACTAAAACACATTGCGCAATTATGTGAATATGTTACAGGAACAGATACTCGTATTGGTTATCCGAACGAACATTTGGCAAGCACCAATACGATTGAAAACATTACAAGCCCGATTTATTCAACAGGAATTGGTCTTGTTTTAATGGGTTTTGAACGTGAGGAAAGAGCCAAAAAATCTGAACCGTTTGTAGAAAATATCATTGAAGACGTTGTGGAAGAAACACCCGAAGAAAAACTCGGACAAGAACGTGTAGGAAAAATTAGAAATCACTCAAAAGGTTCACAACGAGGAAATTTCTTTGGTAAAATCAAAGAAAAATTTGAGGGCGCAGGTGCAGCATTTGGAAGATTATTTGAAGATGAATAATAAATAAAATAAAGAACAAGTAGAATAATAATTTTAATAAAGAAAAAATGGAATTTAATATGCCAAAAGATATGTCGTCAATCATCAAAGTAATTGGTGTTGGTGGCGGTGGTAGCAACGCTGTAAACCACATGTACAACTTAGGAATTAAAAGTGTGGATTTTGTTGTTTGTAACACAGACAGACAAGCGTTAGACATTTCGCCAGTTCCCTACAAAATTCAGTTAGGCGAACAACTTACAGAAGGTCGGGGCGCAGGTTCGTTGCCAGACATCGGACGTGAGGCGGCGGTAGAAACAATTGAAGATATTAAAAAAGTATTGTCTTCTGATACACGCATGGTGTTTGTGACGGCAGGAATGGGCGGCGGAACTGGAACAGGTGCTGCGCCAATCATTGCACAAACAGCCAAAGAAATGGGTATTTTAACTGTCGGTATCGTGACAGTGCCTTTTGCGTTTGAAGGAAGAAAAAGAAGAATGCAAGCCGAAGAGGGATTGGAAGAAATTCGCTCACACGTTGATACATTGTTGGTTATCAACAACGAAAAATTGAGAGAAATTGCAGGAAATATGTCTGTTTCTGATGCGTTTGCAAAAGCTGACGGCGTACTTTCGACTGCGGCAAAAAGTATCGCTGACGTAATTTCCGCAACAGGCGTTATCAACGTTGACTTTAATGACGTGAAAACCGTAATGAAAGATTCAGGTGTTGCAATTATGGGTTCAGGCGTTGCAGAGGGCGAAAACAGAGCAATCGAATGTGTAGAGGCTGCGTTACAATCGCCTTTGTTGAACGACAATGACATTACAGGTGCAAATTACATCTTGTTGAACATCACGTATGGCGACCAAGAAGTTACTATGGACGAGATTTCCATTATCACAGATTTTGTTCAAGATCAAGCAGGCAACACGGCAGAAGTTATTTTTGGACACGGTTACGACCCAACTTTGGGTTCACAATTAAGCGTAACGTTGATTGCAACTGGTTTTCAAACAACACCTTTTTCAGAATACCAAAAAGCTCCTGAACGCACAAAAGTAACGTTGGAAACAACAGCAAAAAGCGAAATAGTTGCACCTTTATCTTCACCAACGGAAACAGTTGAAAAAACAACGCAACGTGAGGAATTGAATATGTATATAAAAACGGTTGAACCGAAAGAAGAAACTGTTAGTAGCGTTCCGTCTTTTGAGGCAATTAAAGCAGAAGAAACCAGACGAGTGGAAGAAACACCAGTTTCTAACCAATTTGTTTTTGAATTAGAAACAAGCGAAGAAAAAGTTGAGCCGAAAGAAGTTACACGTTTTAACTTAGACGGTGAAGAAGTTTCAGAAGAAATCACAATGGATTTCAATGCAGAAAGAAGACAAATTTCTTCAGAAGAAGCAACAAAAATGTCAAACGACCGTTTGGAGCAAATTCGCAGATATACGGCTTCATTGAGAACATCGGAAGGATTGAACAAATACGAACAAGAGCCAGCTTTTGTACGCAGAAATATTGAATTAGACGAAAGCATTCCGAGTAAAGAGAATACATCTTCTTCATTATCAGTTTCGGGCGAAAATGGTTCGTTGAATAGCAATAACCCATTTTTACACAGCAACGTAGATTAATCAAAAAGCATGAGTTTTACAGACCAAATAAACGCTGATATCAAAACGGCGATGTTGGCTAAGGAAAAAGAAAAATTAGCCGCATTACGTGACATCAAATCAAAATTGTTGTTAGAGGCAACATCGGGTAGCGGAACGGAAATAAGTGACGAAATCGCTATTAAAATCTGTATGAAATTGTACAAGCAACGTATGGAAACCTACGAATTGTACAAGCAGCAAAACAGAGAGGATTTAGCACAAGATGAATTGTTTCAAGCGCAAATCATCGAGCAATATCTACCCAAAATGATGAGCGAAGACGAAGTGCGTACAGCGGTAAAAAATACAATTGCCGAAACAGGTGCATCTTCACTGAAAGATTTGGGCAAAGTCATGGGAATTTTATCCAAAGAATTAGCTGGAAAAGCCGACGGAAAAGTTATTTCTGCCCTTGTAAAAGAGTTGTTGCAATAATTTTAAAGATACAAAATTAAAATGAAAGCCTGCGGAAACGTAGGCTTTTTTGTTTTTAACTGTTTGAGATTAATAAAACTCCACTTCCACACGTCTGTTTTTTTGGCGTGCAGCATCATTTGTTTCTTCGACAAGTGGACGTTGATTTCCGTAGCCGATGTAGCTGATGCTTTTTCTGGGAATGCCCATTTTGCGCAAATCACGGCAAACACGTCTTGCTCTGCGTTTAGAAAGCCCAACTTTATTGCCACAACACGAATGCCCCGAAATGAGTAATTTTAATTCGGGTTGAGCGGTATAAATGTCATAGATTTTTTGTAAATTGCCCTGTGGATTTCCTAAATATTTATTTTTGTCGCCCCAAAAAAGAATAGACAAAACAAGCGTTTGTCCTTTGTAATTTTCAGGTGCTTTTTCAGTTGATTGTTGTGCTTGAAAACACTCTATACTTTTAATCGGAGATTGCTCAATGTTTTCAATTTCAACATCAGAATAATAAACATCAACTTGTAGAAAGCGGGCATTTTCATTCGTCAATTTTAATTGTCTTTGAAGTTTACTACCCTCGTTGATAAACGCAATCGGTGGCAATGGATTTAATTCTTGTTTCAGTAGTTCGACAAGTATTTCATAGCGTTGTTGCCCGATTTGAAGATTTCCTTTTTCATAACCAACCGTGTCTGAATTTGCTGTAATAACAATTTTATCAATCTTATGCAAAGATGATTGCACCCAAAGCGTATCGTTATAATTTCGTTTTATGGGCGTTTTCTGATTGAAATCATAGAAATACTTAAACGAATACACTTCTTGTGCGTAACTCGTTTGTAGTGTTGCCACTAAGAAAAAAACTAAAAGAATTTGTCGGTACATTTTAATTGCGTTTATCTAATCCCCACAACATTTTGTTGCGAATAGTTTCCAAAAATGTAGCGTTTTCAAATTCAATGGTGCGTATGGTAAAAGGAGCTTTTTTAACTAAAATTTCCTCGCCGTTTTTTATCTCTTTCGACTTTCCGTCAATGCTAACCAAATGACTGCTTGCACGTCCGTTAACCGAAAGTTTAAGTGGTAAATCATTCGGCACAACCATTGGTCGAACGTTCAAATTATGCGCTGCAATTGGCGTTAAAATGTGTACATTGCAATTCGGAGCGATGATTGGTCCGCCACAACTTAAATTATAAGCTGTTGAACCCGAAGGCGTTGATATAATCAATCCGTCTGCCCAATATGTATTCAGAAATTCGCCGTTTAATGCCGTGTCAATAGCAATCATCGAAGCCGTATTTTTGCGCTGAATGGTCACTTCGTTCAAGGCAAAATTATCGTTTTCAAAAAGATTATTTTCCGTTTCAACACAAAGCAAAGCACGTTCTTGATACGTAAATTGTTTGTCTTCCAACAACTTAAACGATTGCACAATTTGGTTGCGGTTGATATTTGCCAAAAACCCCAATCGCCCTAAATTAATACCGATAATCGGCACGTTGGAATTACGCACGTAACTCACTGTTTTAATGAACGTTCCGTCACCGCCAATGCTTAACGCACAGTCAAATCCTGCTGTTAAATCCGTGAACGAATTAAACGTTGCAAGTTGTTCGTAAATGCTGTTCCGTTTGGCTAAATCGTTTTTCAACGAAAGTTCAACAACGATGTTCCACCCAAATTCACGAATGATTTGGAAGATTTCCTCAAAGTCGTTGAAATCCGTTTTGGTCGTTATTTTTTTTCCGTAAACAGCTATATTCATAACTTACAGATTTAAGTAATTCATCAATGCTTCGTAACGCAATTTCGTATCGTCCTCAAATAGACTTTTTTGGAAAGTTGCGCTAATTGTATAATCGTAGCGTTCAAAGGTACGAATAATTCTGTCCAACTCAATTTGATTGATTTTTATTGTCACATCAATTTTGGTTGAATCGGGCAAAGATGTGATGAACGAACTCAAAATCTTAGCATCGTTGCTTTCGACAATTTGTGCAATTTGCGCCAACGAATAATCCACACGGTTTACTGATAAAACCAAAATTCCGCCTTGTTCCGTGATACTTCCTGTGTTTGCAATCAGTTGCATCAAGTGAAAAACAGAGGTACAACCCAAATAATTTTCTTCTTTATCCAAAATTGGCACAACCGTGATATTTTGCTTGGCAACAGTGTAAAGAACTTCGTAAATATGAGCATCGTCCAAGACATAAGGTCGTGGCAAGTGTTCAAACAGTTTGTCTAAGGTTTCGTTTACGTCAATACGGTCGAGAATGTCCACCTCGGAAACAACACCAACGAAATTTTCATCTTTTAAAACAGGCAAGTGACTGACTTTAAATTCGTCCATCCAACGCAAAGCTGTTTCGCCAATATCGGTATGGCGCAAAGGTGGAATTTCTTCAGTAATTAAATCTCGTGCGTACATCGTAAAAAATATTTGTGTCGATTGGTACGCAAAATTATTCATAAATCTTGGG